>DASVFI010000212.1:0-16400 GCA_036380115.1 Nitrososphaeraceae archaeon
ACTAAAATCAACAAGCTTTATTTTACCTGTTTTTACTTTTATTGCTACTATAGACAATAGATAGTATTTCACATATCGATACATGGTGTTATTGTAGCCTCTAACACCCAAAAATCAACACCAATTTACAACACGTGATGAATCAACAGAACCAAAAAATAATATGAAATCAACATGAAAAAGGATTTTTCTTTAAAATTACGTTTTATTGAATATATTGTTATTATCAATAAACATTGAAATAGCAGCCATTATTAATTATCAAAAATACTTCATGAAATTTACAAAATCTTCTATTATTTATTTTCTCCTTGTCTTTGTACCTATTTCAGTTGTTTTAGATTTAGTTCATGCTGATCATATTATTATATTTATTATTGCAGTAATAGCATTAATACCACTTGCAAAACTCATAGGTGATTCAACAGAACATCTTTCTACCCATTATGGATCTACTCTAGGATCTCTTTTAAACGTGACCTTTGGCAATGCAGCCGAAATAATAATTGCAGTAGTAGCTATTAATGCTGGCCTAATAGACCTCGTAAAAGCATCAATTACTGGTGCAATTCTTGGAAATATTATGCTTATTTTTGGTCTGAGTATGATTGCTGGGGGAATTCGTCAAAAGGAACAATTATTCAGTCGTGAAAATGCAGGACTTCAATCAACTATGATTTTCTTAGCTATAATTGGATTGGCAATTCCTACTGTCTTGTCTACTACTATACTAAAACCTGTTGAATTTGAAAATCAACTTAAAATACAATTTTTAAGTGATGCATTAGCAATTTTATTATTATCAGTATATATAGCTGGAATCGTATTTACATTTTTTACTCATAAACACTTGTTTGTTTCTCCACACATGGAAGGAGAACATAACAATCACAATATTGATAATAGTAAACATTGGGATAAGAAAAAGGCGTTCGTTATGCTAGCTATTAGTATGGTTGGAGTTATAGTCGTAAGTGAAATTTTGGTTGGATCTGTAGAAGAAACCAGTAAACAGTTTGGTTTTGGAGAATTATTTGTTGGAGCTATTATAATCGGAATAGTTGGTAATGCTGCAGAACATAGTAGTGCTATCATGCTTGCACGAAAAGGTAAAATTGATTTATCTATTGGAATAGCAGCTGGTTCAGGAACTCAAATCGCACTATTTGTAGTACCAATTTTGGTAATCTTTGGAATAATTTTAAATCAGCCATTTACGTTAGAATTTACTATTTATGAATTAGTTACATTGTTCCTTGCAGCTATTATTCTTAATCTAATTGCACACGATGGTAAAAGTAATTGGTTTGAGGGAATAATGCTCACTGCAGTGTATATAATTATTGCTATAGGATTCTATTTTGCTGGGTGAGAATTAAATTCGAATAAAAACAATTTTCTCTTCAAGATATTCAAAATAGTTTCTAAACTTTATTTCTCACATTACCATTACTATTTTTCTGTAGTAATATACAATTTATACAATTATAGGAAGATAAAATGTTTAGTAATTTTAACGCTCTATCAATTTTATGAAAATTATGAAACAATCATTATTATTATAAAAAACTATGTTTCTAATCTATCTATGCTGAATGTTCAAAAACTATCCTAGCAAATCACATAGTGATTTAGGTAAGAATTTATAACATTGTCCAACAAACTCATCTTGTTTAGGTAAAGGTTGCTGATCATATTGTTGCAATACTGAAGTTTCATCTTCTGAAACTCTAGGACCTAATACTATATCGACATGCTCTATTTGATTATTCCTCATTATTTTTAATTTTACAGTATCTCCTACCTTTTTCTCTCTCTCTAGATAAGTTAGAATATCATCAATTTTTCTTACCTCTTTATCATCTATTGCTATTATTATATCACCGTTAGAATTTATTATTTCTCCTCTTTGATTATATGTTATAGTTCCCTTTTGTAATTTGCCTGTTTGCGCAGCTGGACTACCAGGTGTGATATCAGTAATTAGAAAGCCTTTTGAGTCTTTCAAACCAAAAATTTTAGCCAATTGTGGAGTGATATCCATACCAACCACACCAAGATATGGATGAAGATAATTTCCTGATGATATGATTGATTGAACAACTTTCTTTACTGTATTAGATGGTACAGCAAATCCTATTCCTGCATAAACACCAGTATTGGAATATATTGCAGAATTGATTCCTATTACTTCACCTTTCAAATTTAATAATGGCCCACCAGAATTGCCAGGATTAATTGCAGCATCAGTTTGTATAACATCAGGAATATTAAAAGTCATAGCAAATTGAGAAAATGGAGAATTACTATTATCCGCTGATGGTAGCAGTCTTCCTAGACCACTAACTACACCTACTGTTAAAGATCCAGATAATCCAAAAGGATTACCAATAGCTACCACAGTATCCCCAACTCTGAGAGAAGAAGAATTACCCAAAGGAATTGGATTAAGATCTATGTCTATTGGATCTAAAAGTTTGATAACAGCTAAATCACTATAAGGATCATTACCAATTAATTCTGCCTGATATGAATTCCCATTTAAAAAAGTAACCAAATAATTATTATTACCTTGGTTAAAGGCAACAACATGATTATTTGTTATTATATGGCCTTCTTTATCATAAAGAAAGCCAGAACCTAAACCTTGTTGTGCATTAGAAAGAGGATCAATAACAGTTACTTGGACTACTGATTTAGATGTTTGTGAAAATAAATCTTGAATTTTTAATTCTGTAGTCTTATTTTGTTGTAGTATGTTATCAGATATTTGTCCTATTGCAGAATTTTTATTGATACTATTAGAAAATAGTAATGTCAATAATATAAATAATGATAAATATAAAATAATAGATAATTTTAACATTTTAATTATTAATTACTAAGGTAATATTAATTTAATTATATAATATTCTAACATGTTAAATAGTTAAATATAATAACAAAATTTTTCTGTATCATCAAACTGAAATAATAATCTGATTTTATAATTTATTAATATTTTGTTTTTGTATTATTTATTTAGAATTAATAACTTACAGAAATAGTGCAAAATTTTGTAATTATTGTATTATATATTTATATATATACGAGAATGAGAATGAATGAATCAATAAAATTCAGAAATATATAGAGAAAAAGGTTTGACATAATTTAATGATTTAACATAATAGCCATTTTGAATTCTTATCTTTATAATTAATTTTAATATGTATCCAAAATTGGACAAAACTTGATACCAAAATTTAATAGTAATTAATATAAAATAAATTTTTAAATAATCATAGATTTTACTTTATTATATGAATATTAATTTAATTTATAGTGTTATAATTTTATTTATAATAAGCATAATAATAATCAATTCTTCAGATATTTCAGCTATAGTATCTGATTTATTTGTTAATCAAATACTTTTTAATGAAATCAATACGACCATGAATAATAACACGGAAATTTTTAAAAACTCTACTAGTTCAAAAACATGTATAATGCCTGAATGCCCAAGTGGTAAAGTATGTGTACAGGTATGTCCTGAATCTCTTCCTCCTATTTAATATTGCTCTATAATATTAATCTTATCTAATTTTATTTTGTACTTACATATAATAAAGGTTCATTAAAACTATCTCTATCTCCAACAAAGTAGCCGTGACCATTACCATCACACAAATCTCTCGAATTTGTTCCTGAATTCAAGAGATAATTTTTGACATCTTTTGGAGATGCTTCTGGATGTAAACTAATGTATAATGCTGCTGCTCCTGCAACATGAGGTGCAGCCATACTTGTACCAGTTAATTTTGTATATGAATTTGATTTAAAAGTAGAGTATATATCTACACCAGGTGCTGATATGTCTACTGCGTCCCCAAAGTTACTAAAACTTGCCAACATGTCATCCTCACCATAGGGAGTTGGTGGTCCATTACCTCCACATTTTCCATCACTATCAGCGATTGCCGATACTGTTATTACGTCTGGATTATTTGCAGGAGTAAATGTTCTTGCATTCTTTCCTTCATTACCTGCAGCAACTACAATGGTAATACCAGCTTTAAGTGAATTACTTATTGCTATATTGAGTGCTCCTGATTCACACTCACATCCTAAACTCAAAACTGCCACGTCAACCTGATCTGAATTTTGATTAATGTAGTCCAATCCTTTTATAAGAGTAGATATCTCTCCCATTCCAGAACTTTCTAGTATCTTAAGAGCCCATAATCGTGCTCCCGGCGCAATACCTACAATACCAAGAGAATTATCTTTAGCAGCGGCAATTCCTGCAAGATGTGTACCGTGACCATGGTCATCATCAGCATTAGTTGCTTCAGGAATAAATGATTTTTCATGAACTACATTTAAATCGCTATGATCTAAATCTATTCCTGTATCTAAAATTGCTATATCTGCATCAACAACATTTGAATTAATATTTTCTAAATTTATATCACCATCTACTCTATCTACACTTTGAGGTATTATCTGATTCTCCCTATGTGAATTTATAAAAGTTGATATTTTTCTATCTTGTCCCATGTATGCTACCAAAGGATTATTTTTCAATTGTTCTAAAACTTTGTTATTAGAAATCTTTATTGCAAATCCTTTTACTACATAATCATAGACATATAATAATTCAGTTCCTGTATTTTTCAGTTCAGAATTATAAAATTCAAGTGGATCTATTGAATTACTTCCTACTTTATTATCTCCTTGAAGATATACAATGAATTGATCAGGAATTATATTATTACTTTCTAAGTGATGATTATCGAGATTTTGGTAATTATAAAAATAGTAGTAAGGAATTTCTACATCAAAATCGTTTTCTGCATATATATTTTGTAATATAGAAATGACTAAAAATGTTACAAAAAAAGTAACCATTACTAAAAAGCTCATTCTAAAATTATACTGAAAATTCATTTTTTTAATTAACATAAAAATTTCAATTTATCTTTATTAATACTTTTAAAAATTTCTATATATATTAATATATAGTAAAATATAAAACCAAATTTTTCTCTACTTTTTCTCTCTTTTTAAAAGTCATAATAATGTTATTAATAATACATTAAATTATATAAACTATCTAATAATATCATACAACTATGAAAAATTCAATATAAATGGAATTTCAGAATTACTATAAAAAATTTTCATTTTGTGCTTTAATAATTAAGATTTAACAATTCTATCTCTTTTTGTATTAATAATCCCATATTTGATTTAAATGAATATATATATTTTAAAATTCATCTTATAGACACCACTAAAAGAATGTCTGAAATGTAGACTAGAACCTAAGCCATATTTTGGGTTTATAATATAGCAATACAATAAAAAATACAGATTATAAACGAAATAGAAAATTTAAAATCTAAATAATAATGAAATTCTATGATTTAAGAAATTTTCTAAAGCAACTTTCTATAGTTATTCATTTATTAAATGATTAGAATTTATATTACTAGTTACTTTTTTTGTGTCTTGTATTATTTCTTCCTATAGCATATATACCTGATATTTCTGCAATATGGGACGGCCTATAATCTAATATTTTTCAACGGTAAAACCAAATTAATTATCATATTGATATAATTAAAATTAAAATCTTAAATACTTTTAATAGATAAAATGAAATAATCACAAACGAGGGTTATAGATTTTGAGTATTATCGCCTTAGATGAAATTGATATTAGAATTCTAAGAAAATTGGTTTCTGACGCTAGACTTTCATATCGTAATATAGCCGAACAAATAGGAGTTTCTCCACCTACTGTACTTGCTAGAGTAGAAAAGTTGGAGAGAAATAAGATTATTAAATCTTATTCAGCATTACTTGACCATGAAAAATTAGGATATGACCTAACAGCAATAATCGAAGTTACTGCGATAAAAAATAAGGTAGTTGAGGTGGAAAGGGTATTATCAAAATACGAAAATGTATGTGCTATTTATGATATTACTGGTTTAACCGACATGATTATAGTAGCGAAATTTAGAAATAGAAAAGAATTAAGCAATTTCGTTAAAAAAGAATTATCAATTCCATCTGTTCAAAGGACTAATACGCATCTTGTATTTACAACAGTTAAAGAAGACTTTAAGTTATTATAGAAAAAAATTATCCATATTTTACTAAACATTATACAAATAAAAAAAATGCATTTTTTTGTTCAATAATATTGATTACTGTATTTTATCAGCAAATTTGAATTAACAATTGTAATTTAATTTAATGATAATATTATACTTTCTTAATGAATGTTAATTAATATATACAAAAACTTTATGAATGTTAAAGAAAATGATAAAGTTGTTTATATTGTAGTATCTCTTTATTATAATATGCAGATTACTAATGGTTCTTTCAATCAACAAGTTGATCATGTTGTAAATAAACTGAGTGAATCAAATATAAAATGGGTTAGACTGAATTTCTGTGATCCATTTGGATTTCTACAACAAATAAGTGTTAATAGTAAAGAAATAACTGAAGAATCTTTTAAAATAGGTCTTCCACGATTAGATGGTAGCTCAATTAAAGGATTTAAAGAGATTCACGAATCAGATATGATACTTAAACCAGATCCTTTTACTTTTGATATCTTACCAGATTATTTTGATAAAGATCATCACAACAAAAATAACAACTATGAATCAAAAGCGGCGCGACTAATAGTTGATATCTATGAAGGTTTCAATGGCAGACGTTACTTGCGAGACTCTCGTTATATTGCACAGATGGCTGAGGAATCTGCAAAGAAAAGAGGCTTTGAACGAAGTTATTGGGGTCCAGAATTAGAATTTTTTGTATTTAATAAAATTACATTGTTACCAAATCCAATGTCAACTGTTAATTGTTCTGGCGGTTCTGGATATTCTATTGAATCAGATGAAGCACCTTGGAATCACAGTAATGGAAGTTCAGGATATACAATCCCTTTCAAAAGTGGATATTTTCCAGCACCTCCAGCAGATAGTTTGACAGACTTTAGAGATGAAGTATCTGATACATTGAAAGAATATTTTGGGATTAATGTAGAAGCTCATCATCATGAAGTGGCCACTGCTGGACAGTGTGAAATTCAGGTAGAATATGATCAACTTGTTCCTATGGCCGATAAGGTAATCACATACAAAAAAACAGTAAAAGAGACTGCAGCAAAACGTAACATGATCGCAAATTTTATGCCAAAACCTATAGCTCTCGATAATGGATCTGGTATGCATGTTAGTCAAAGTTTATGGGGAAGGAAAAAAGAGGATGATAAGGAAAGCAACAACGAACATTCTGATAATGAGTACAATCTAATTAACTTGTTTTACGATCCTGCAGATGAATATGCTGAGTTGAGTCAAACAGCACTTTATTACATAGGAGGATTGATGGATCACGCCAAAGCACTTTGTGCTTTAACCAATCCTACTACAAATTCCTATAGAAGACTCATTCCTGGCTATGAAGCACCAATAAATATTGCATGGAGTAAAATGAACAGATCAGCAAGTATAAGGGTCCCTGCTCACTTCCGAAATATGAAAAATAGAAAAAGAATAGAGTATAGAACTCCTGATCCTAGTTCTAATATATATCTTGTAGAGGCAGCACTATTACTAGCAGGTCTAGATGGAGTAGTCAAAAAAATTGCTCCACCTGATCCAGTAGATGAAGATATATACAAATTATCAGATGAGAAAAAAAGAGATTATAATATAAATAAATTACCAACATCATTGGAAAGTGCAATTGATTCTTTAGAATCCGACAGTGAATTTCTTAAACCAGCATTTGTAAGTGACTTTCTTGATATGTACTGTGAAATTAAAAGAGATGAGCATATAAAGGTCGTTTCAGTTCCTTCTCCAAGAGAGTTCTATATGTATAATAATGTGTGAAAATAGTTATGATATATAGTATAATAATTATTATATCATCCAAGATTGGATAGTTGATATGCCTTATTCTAAAGATGTACTTGATTTCAAAAGAAATATATTAAAAGCAGCAGCGGGCGCATCACAGAATTCCTATTTCGACCAGGATAAACTTATTCTTGACGTAAGAAAAGCAATTGATTCACACGTTCCATATTCAGGATTAGGAGCAAGACCTCCGAATGATTATTTTCCCTCAATTAAAATAATTGGAGCAAGACTACAGACAACTGAACAAGATGAGCTTTGCCATGATCATCATGGGAAAAATACTAATATTGATACCAATTTGATAATAGGTGGAAGATATTCTAGTAATTTCATTTTAACAAATACTCCCTTTTTTGTTTCGGGTATGAGCTATGGCTCTCTGAAACTTCCTGCTAAAATTGCATTACATTTGGCATTAAATAGACTTGCCAAAGAGGGAATAAAAGTCATGATGAATACGGGTGAAGGCGGAGCTTTACCTTGGGAGCTATATGGTTCAGATGAGGCAAGATCGTATATTTCTAAAGGAAGACAAGACAATATCCTAAATTATGCTGAAAGATTATTAAGAGAACATCATTTAGAATCTATAGATCGGGATCATCTATTCTGCCGTTTTTATCCATTGATCACTCAATATGCATCTGGAAGATTTTGGCGAGATCCTAGTTATCTATTAAATGCGGATGCAATTGAGATAAAAATCGGTCAAGGTGCAAAGATAGGTCATGGTGGATTATTACCTGGACCAAAGGTAACAGAACTTGTCGCAGAAAACAGAGGCATACCTCCTTACAAGGTAGCACACTCTCCATCCAGACATCTAGATATTTTGGGGCCAGAAGACTTGGTAGCAAAAATTCTTGAACTAAGAGAAATCACTGATTGGAAAATTCCAATAATTGTGAAAATCGGAAGCTCACGAGTGTATGATGACATTGAAATAATTCTGAAATCATATGCTGATGCAGCATCAATTGATGGTCTTGTTGGAGGAACAGGCGCTGCTCCGTGGGAGCTAAGAGATATAATTGGAATAAATACATTGCCATCTCTAAAACCTGCAAAAGAAGCAATTTATGATTATTATTTGAATCATCCAGACGATAAATTTCAATTACTTGTTCATGGCAGTGTATGGGATGCAGAAAGAATAGCCAAATGTATTGCTTTAGGAGCGAGTGGAGTTGGGATAGGAACAGGATTTCTTCTTTCTATGGGATGTACCTTGGTACAAGATTGTTATACAAATATGTGTCCTGCAGGATTAACAGGGTCATATGAAAAGCTCGATATAGAAAAGAGTATAGATTCAATAGTTAACTATGTAAAAGGGACATTGCGTGAACTAAAAAATATTGCTAGATCACTAAGAAGAAAAAGTATACATGATATTAGAAAAGAAGATCTAGTGGCAATGGATCAATTGTCCAGTATAGCTTCAGATTTGCCATTAGAAGATGGTCAAACCTATAAAGATATAATTAAAGGAAGAATATCTACAGTTTTGAAAGAAAAAAATCTGATTGGTATAAAAAACCCAACTGTACGCGGATCAATTTAGGAATCAATAACTTTGAATAATTCAGAAAAGTTTTTAATTAGAAAGTCTATCTTGGATCTTGCAAGAACAGGAATGCCTAGATCAACTTCAATAGATGATGATATTAGGCACAATAATCAAAACAAAAATAGTTATGAGACAGTAAACCTTTGGGATTATGTAACTGCATTAGGAGCACAATTGTCAAGACCTGCATATGATCCATATAGAGAGGCAATAAATCTAGATACGACCATAGGAAGAAGCTCATCTTATAAAATTAATTTAACAATACCTTTGTTAATATACGAAAATATGTTATTTTCAAACGATGTTTTAGAAGCTGTTCATAGAACTTTAAACCGACTCGCTGAAGAAGGAAATGTCTTAGGATTTGTTTCAGAAGATGAAATAAAAAATACAACAGCTAACAAAAGAAAATACCCATGGTTTAAAAAAATTCCATCCAATACAACAGCAACTAATCAACTAAAATCTTACCAAATTGATTCTCCACAAGGGATTGTATTAGAATATGAAGATCATAATTCGATCAAATTACTCCAAAATTTAAGAAAAGAATTTGAATATCCTATATTAGTTGATATCAGTAACATCTTTCCGAATTATATTAATGAGATATTGGATACAGGTGTAGATGGAATAATAGTAGATACAGAGAAGGTAAAAAAACGAAACGAAATATACAAAACTAAACATGCTATTGCAGTTATACATGATACACGAAATGCTTTAAATGAATATTCTAAAATGGTCAATAAAAGAAATAGATCTAATTTACATCAAGATTGCAATAATAATAATAATAATAATGATGATGATATAAAGAGTTGTCATGGAAGTGCTGAAGTAACTTTAGTAATTGCAGGTGATGTAAACACCACTGGAAAGATTATCAAATCAGTTGCTTTAGGTGCAGATATAATAGGATACTCTACAAGTATGTTAATAGCATATTCTGAGATTTTTTCTGATAGGCTTTTTGAAATTGACTTTGTTACAGAAAGAGTTTACAGTCACATGATAGCTACCAAAGAAGAGATAAAGGGAATTCCTGCTGCTCTAGGATATAGTAATTTTCATAATCTAACACCTTCTGATTTACGTACTTCTAGCATAGAGGCAAGCTTACAAGGTGATATTTTACTTGAGGGAGTAGATCAAACCTATTATGAAATCATAGATGGAATACTTGATGAATATATTGGGGAAAATAAAATTCAAATAAGTCTAGAAGAAAGAAAAGAGATTCTCAAATCTTTAGTGAGGCATTAAAAAATGTGTGGAATATGTGGAATAATGTTAGAGAATTGTTTTTATAATGATTTTCCTATAGGCTCAATTTTATATAAAATGATGGAGAGCCAGCAAATAAGGGCTCAAGATAGTACAGGAATAGCAATTTTTAACAAAAAGTTTGACCATGAATTTTACGAAATCGACTATTTTAAAAAAGAGAATGACAAGTACAATAGATTCTGTGAAAAAGTATATCCAGAGAGATTAAATACCGTTCTATACGATTTAAACCAAGATCCTAATGTAATTATTTCTACTTGTGCGAAACAAATGTCTCTTATAAAAGATGTAGGGCTAGTACGCGATCTTGATACAAAATATAACATTAGGTCAATACAAGGAACGCATGGTATTGGACATTTAAGAATAGCCACAAGCAGTAGGGTTACCCCTGATAATGCACACCCATTTAGTACTACAATTATGCCAGATATAGCAGTAGTACATAATGGTGAGATAGCAAATTATTCAAAGTTAAAGTCTTCTCTTGAATTACAAGGATATCATTTTTACTCTAGATGTGATTCCGAAGTAATAGCTGTATTTATTGCTGATCAGCTTTTGAAGCATAATGATATAGAAAGGGCAAATTATGAATTTATTAACAAAGCAGATGGTCCATTTACTTACATAGTCTCAACTCCTAATTGTTTAGCACTAGTAAGAGATAGGTTTGGAGCAAGAAAAGGTATTTTTGGATACAATCCAGGTACAAGAGATTATCCTTCGTTCTGGGCAATAGCCACTGATCTGTCAGCATTGGATTGTGTAGGTGCAAATTTATATGTAGAGACATCACAACCAGGAAAACCAAAGATTTTCTACAAAAAATAATATTCAAAAGAAATGTATAATTTAGATATTGATGAAATTCGAGAACTTGCAAATAGTATAGGTTCAAGTACATCAGATCTTGATGAGCAGTTTGAACGGCTGAATTCTGCATTATACAAAAAATTTGGTGTAATTCTACCAAAAGGATTGAAACGTGCATCTTATGAAAAGTTTATGGATATTGTTAGTTCTCCGTTGATATATGAAAGAACTGTAAATTCGATTTTAAAGAGAAAGATAAAAGAAGGAGAAACCAATATAAAATTAAAAAATCCTAGAGCCCTATATCGTATAGGTATTCTAGGTTTTCGAGAACCAATAAGACTGAATTTAATGGTAGAAGGCAATGTTGGAAATTTTTTTGCATCAGGTTGTAACTTTATAGGTACATGGACTGTCCACGGACATGCTGAAAATGGATTGGCTGATAAAGGCTATAGTGGAAAAATCATAGTAGATGGTTTTGCTACAGAACTTGCAGCCCAGAATAATCAAGCAACAGACTTTAGTTTAGGTGTAGATATCCTCGTTAGAAAAGGTTGTATGGAAAGAGCAATGGGTCAAGCTAGAGGAGGTAGTCTAATAACTTTTGGCGCTGGATATAATTCAGGTCTTTATATGTCTGGAGGAATACTAGTGAATCTAGGTCATGTTGGACAATCATTTGGACCTGGAATGGTAGGTGGATTAATTTATTCAATGAATGGTACAACTCCTGGTGAAGGGGCAACAATTCAAAATATAAATAACTTAGACTATACTATTATATTCCAAGTATTGAAAAAATTTGAAAAGGAACTAAATATCGAAGGATTAAATAATTTTTCTTCTAAAAACCCAATTCTGTGGATAACAAATGATGGTAAAACGGAAAGATATGACTTTAGAGAATATATCAAAATTGTTTCGATACTTGATTCTAGTAGCAAAGAATAGCTTATTTTTAAATCATCAATGTCTATATCAAAATATTTCAATATCTATAATTAACAAAATAATTACTATTTGATTAGAAACAATTGTGTCTAATATTATAAATTTACTTAAATAATATTACTAACTTTCCCGCCATGAATCATTTATTCTCTCGTTTATTTATTTATTATCTGTAATCTTCTTTATGCTCTTCTTTGTTTTCTTTTTTTCAATTTTTAAGTAAATCTCATAGTGAATCTCTAATTTTTATAGACAATAATTTTATACAGATAAAAACTATATTATTATGAATATAAAATTGCAGCTACTCCAACATTTTTAAATCTTCCACAATTGGAAAGACAAGGACAAACTAAGATCGAAGAACTACAGATAATAAATTAATCATTGAGAGAAAATGACAAGGTAAAAGGGAATGCATTAGCTCATTTATCTGACCAGTTACATGTAAGTGAAAGAATGCAACAACAACTAGAAAGAAAATAAATCTTTTAATATAAAGTTTACCTAAAAGTTATTCCTAACTGTTTTTAGATTGGAATTTGTTATATATCCTAATCAATCTGGTAATCTATTGGTTTGATAGTTACTCTAGAGATAAAAGCGTTTTTAAAATATGATTCTAACGAAAGAAGATATTTCAACCTACTAAGAGGCATATATAAATGAGACTGAACTTGAAAAGACAATAACTATCATAAAAAATTACAAATTTTCGGCGCCGAAAATTTTTGTTATTATAGTGATTTTATTAAAAAGATTCATTTAAATTTTCATTCTATAATCATCTTTTACTAAGACAATGACAGTTGTAACTTCTAATTAAAGATATTATATTATAAAGTTAGATATATTTGTAAATGAAATTGATTAATTTGATCAAATTCTTTTAATAGCTAGTAACATTATTTATTAAATGGAAACAATATGATATATTTTCATTCTTATTTAATTGATATTCCTTACAAATATTCTTATTATCTTAAAGAATTATGGAAGTTTTCAAAATTGAGTCATTTTTCTTCTAAAGGAATAATATTTTCAGGTGACACTATAAAAAGTTGTGTAAGTTTTATTGACTTGGTAGATTCAACTAAAAATACTACTACAATGGAGGGCTTAAATATTAGAAAATATTATTCTACATTTATAAATTCAGTTTCTAACTTAGTTAAAAGTAGTAGTGGAAAAGTTATAAAAAATATTGGTGATTGCCTATCATGTTATTTTCCAAATGATCTATTAGTAGTACTTGATATACGAATGAAAAATTTGAACGGAATTCAATTACATCAACAAATAAAAGCTATAGACCCAACAATTAAGATTATTTTTATAACAGCTTTGGATATATTAGATGAATTATTAAGTATAATTCCAGGAATACCAAAAGAACAAATAATGAGAAAACCTGTTGATAAAAAAAATTTACAAATACTGTAAGCAAATTATTAAATTAATAAAAACTATATTCATGTTTATTTTCTTTATTCATATAAAATATGCTATATAAAAATAAAAGGAAAAGATGAATCCATTGCAATTAAATTTCCTTTTAAAGACTAATGATAAGACGAGTCATATATTAAAATATATTTTAATTCCTTCAATTTCTCTTTTAATAATTGCTCTGATTTCTGTTAATCCATCATTATGGGTAACATCATCCATACATCATTTTTATGTTGAATTATTTGGTGCAATACTTGCTGGAATACTTGCATTCTATTATATTTCTCGTGCTTACACTTTGACTGATAGATTTAGTATTTTTATCGGCATTGGTTTCTTAGTGAATACTTTAATTGATTTGTTTCATGTTATAGTTTCCATTCTTAATATGGATGATATTGTATTTCTAAAATATTTCATTCCACAAACTTGGTTTGCAGGAAGATTATTTCTTAGTGCTATGTTAGCTATAGCAATTGTTAAATATAGTTCTTATTTATCTGTTAATTCAAACATACAACAAAAACAACAACAACAAATATCATTAGGAAAGAAGAATGAAAATATATTATCATTATCAGTTTTACTTTACTTAATAATAGTTACTTTATTTGTTTCTATTGTAGCTATAATCTCGCTCTTTGTTGTTTTCCCATTTTCTGTAATTGATGATATTCCTATACATAGACTATATGAAACATTTCCATTAGCATTATTTTTATTATCGTTATGTTATTTTTATAAGAATAAAATCTATAAAAATAAAGATATTTTCTATACCAGTTTAGTTGTTTCTATTGTATCTGATATTTTTGGACAAATAATAATGTCGTATTCTGCACATCAATTTGATACAGCACATAATATTGCCCATGTCTTAAAAGATGCAGGTTATTTTATCAATGTTATTGGGCTTGCATTATCAAGTATTCAATATAATATTAGATTAAAAGAAAATAATGAGATGCTAATCCAACAATATAAAAAAATAAAGGAATCTGAAAAGATGAAAGAAGAATTTATCAATATAGCTGCACATGAATTGAGAACTCCGATTCAACCTATAATAGGACTAGCAGAAGTTATGTATTCTAAGATTAAAGATAAAGAACAACATGAATTATTAGAAATTGTTATGAGAAATGCAAGCAGGCTAAAACGGCTTACTGACAACTTGTTGGATGTTACAAAAATAGAAGGTAAATCTTTAATGCTTAAAAAAGAAAAATTAAATCTTAATATTTTGATATCTGAAGTTTTAAAGGAATATGGAAAGAAAGTAGTAAAACAACAAATGGTAAAAATTGTTTATGATTTCAAATATATAGATGATATCATTGTAGAAGCAGATAGAGATAGATTAGATCAAGTTATTCGTAATCTCGTAGATAATGCTCTAAAATTTAATACTATGTACAACAATCAAATAATATTCGTTATTGTAGATCTAAAGAAAGAAGAAGAAGGAAAAGAACAAGCTATTGTAAGTATTAAGGATACTGGAAATGGTATATCTAAGGAAGTATTACCTAAATTGTTTTCAAAGTTTACAACTAGTGATTCTAGTAGCGGAACTGGATTAGGACTATATATTTGTAAAAATATTATACAAGCACATGGAGGTAAAATTTGGGCAGAAAATGATCCAGATGGCAAGGGAGCAATATTTAGATTTACATTGCCAATTGCCCATTAATAGATCAATTCAATTCTCTAAATTAATATTATTATCCTGCAAATTTAGTTCTTTTTATAAAATTATTGATATAAAAAAAGGGATTGTGATTTATTACTTTATTGATATTGGTGTTGATTTCTAACAGTTATGTATGTACTATGAATAGTTTTTATCAATATTACGAAATGCCTAAAGCAATATCCTTATAAAATAAGGTATAAACTACTAACTCACTTCCCCTCTCTCAAAGTGTCTACTAAATTAATAAATGAAATTGCCGTATAATCTTGACCCCTTGGATGAATCAAAATAGTAATAATGAAGAACATATGGCTACAACAACAATAAATAAATTTGAAATCGTCTACTATCTCTTAGAACTAACATCAAAAAAGAATACGGCCTAACCTCCATCCTAGCTATAATGCATATCATGAAAAACTTGTAGAATTAATAAATTGGACCTTGGAAAAATACACAGCCAATATAAACACCAACAGAATGAAGAATAAGAAAAGTAATAATAGATAATATTCTAAATAAACTTGACAGGAAAAGAACTATGGTTATAAACAAAAAGAAAAAGAGCTCTATTCAAAGATGAAGTGTTGAAGTATGCACTAGAAGAAGAATATCTTGACTATCTTCTTTATGCAATCCGTGATGCGATGGATATACTTTATTTTTAATAAGTATAT
>DASVFI010000213.1:0-2103 GCA_036380115.1 Nitrososphaeraceae archaeon
TTACAAAAAGGAATTGTATTGAAATCTATATGATTTGATATTAGTATATTTTACAATTATCTTTATATTTAAATTAAGTTTCAAATAATAAAAGCTAAATACAAGGTATTTGTATATATCTACAAAGACTCTTATTTTTGCACCGCTATCGGTATTACTCCCGACGGGCCCGCAGTTTTCTCGGGTTCATCAACTTTATCCAAAATAAATGCTGATAATGGTTCTTTTTTCTTAATGTGATTATATTTAAAAGTTATCTATCACAACATCAACAGTCATGTGCAGAAAAAATGAATTAATTGGATGGATGGTAAATTCATTTACTTTGGAATTTTAATTTTTTTAATATTTTCATTATCTCTATTTTTTATTACTTTAGTCACCAAATTATACACAAAGAGAATAAAAGTCAAAAAATATATAATCTATATATATCCTATAGACCACTATTTTATCTATTATAATTACTTATAAACTATATATTGTAATGAATTTTTAATGAAAATAGAATTGAATTCAAGACAAAATCAGTTAATTCGTCCCAAATTTCACAAAAGATCAGTACTTAGGTTTTGATGGAGTTTATTATATTTGGAATTAATATCTATGAATAATGATTATGCTTTATGGGTTCTGTTCAGTATATTCGTTGGAATTGCATTATCTATTGATTTAGGACTATTTGGAAAATTAAAGAATATATTAAGCAAACAAAAAGAAAAGAATCCAAATCATAATCACACTCAAGACATACTAGATTCTAGTCATGAATCTTTTCAAAAACTACAACAACAACAACAAACCCGAAATGCTTTATGGTGGACTATAATCTGGATATCATTAGCAGGAATATTTGCAATAATTGTCTACTTTAATATGGGAAATGAAAAAATGTTAGAGTTTGTTACTGCATATACTCTTGAGAAAAGTTTGAGCGTAGATAATATGTTTATATTTTTACTAGTTTTCTCTACTTTATCAATTCCATATATCTACCAACATCGAATTTTATCGGTTGGAATTCTTAGTGCAATAGTTTTTAGAATACTATTGGTATTGGTTGGCGTTTCTCTTTTGGAAAGTTTCCATTGGATGATATATGTATTTGGTGGTTTATTAATTCTAACTGCTATTAGATTGCTTTTTCAAAAGAAAGAAAAGAAGATTGATTTAGAAAAAAATATAGCAATCCGTATATTAAAAACATTTGTACCTATAAACTTAAACATAAATTCAAACAAATTTCTTTTAAGACAAGAGGGAATATTGTATGCTACACCTCTTCTTGTTGCATTAGTGATAATCGAGCTTGCTGACATATTATTTGCTATTGATTCAATTCCTGCAGTGTTGGCTATCTCTTCAGATTACTTTATTGTTATCACATCTAATATATTTGCAATTCTTGGGCTTAGAAGTTTATATCTACTTTTATCAGGTATTATGGAAAAATTTTATTATCTGAAACCTGCATTAGTGTTACTGCTTTTCTTTATAGGATTTAAAATGTTGATTTCTGAAGTTTATAAAATGCCAGTTTTAATATCGTTAATTATTATATTTGCTATCTTGTCATCTGCAATTATATTATCTTTAGTAAAGATAAAACAAAAGAGGAGTTCTACGATAAGAAAAGAGTAAGATAGGTTCACTTTGTGATGCAATGACTGGAGAAGGAACAATTACTGAAGGAGATTTGCAGATATTCAGTCTAGAAAATGTATTTACGGTAACCGCTCTTCCTCTTAGTTGATGTAGTAAATAATCTTAAATACTCTTTTTTATGGAATCTTTATCTGCCTTTTTCATCTATTGATGATTTCCTGAACTGTATTAAATTCTTTTGATTGGTCAACATTTGTATTGTTATAAAAGTTCATCTTAAATTATTCTTCATACAACAACATTACACTACTCTCATCCATAGCTATACTCTTAACTGATATCGAGTCATGCTCAGATAAAAACTCATTAATTACTTTCTCAACTTCTGTGGAATTGTCTTTTAAAAAATATATGACTTTAGGTTTTTTCGTAGGTTCCATAATATATAATGATTTTAAATTATAAATAAGTGAATACATCTCTTTTTATCTTTTAGAT
>DASVFI010000214.1:0-3614 GCA_036380115.1 Nitrososphaeraceae archaeon
CCCTCTCTTTACAAGTGTAACTCCTTACATTCTATTAATTAATTAAAATAAATCTAATTTGTAAACTTCTGAATTTATATATTCTTAAATTAAAGTTTCTGGAATGGGAGAAGAAAAGAAAAGAGGACGAAAAGAGATAGAAAAATACAATACAATAAAAACAGCAGCAGTAATCTATAGTCATTCAGCGCAGTTCATTCTAGTTTTACTTAGTAGTACTCTTTTGGTGGTAATGTTCTCCGAAACTATGCTATTACCCGCTATTCCTGAGATAATGCAGGATTTCAATATACCCTATAGCACTGCAGCTTGGATTTTCAGTGCATATCTCATTGTAGCTGCTGTTATGACACCGATCGCCGGTAAGCTTTCAGATATCTATGGTAGCAAGAAAATACTACTTACCTTGCTTGTATTGTATATAGTAGGTGTTGTTGTAGGAGGATTTTCTGAAAATATATCTTTTCTTCTCGCTAGCAGGGTAATTCAGGGTGTAGGCTTAGCTGCTGTTCCTGTAGCTTTTAGTATTATCAGAGATTCATTTCCTCCTGAGAAACTTGCTATGCCAGTGGGAGTGTTCAGTTCAGCAGCTTCGGGTGGATCTGTCGTAGGACTTCTCGTAGGTGCCAGCATAATCCAAAATTTTGGATGGCATATAACATTCTTCTTTATATCTCCAGCAGCAGTGATTGTAACTTTTATGATTGCCAGATTTGTTCCTACTAGTGATAAACCTAAGCAGCAGCATTTACAGTCATCTGTAAACGATAACAATAGCAATAAAAAACATATCATCAATGATAGAAAATCCCTGATAGATATCAAAGGCGCAATAGCACTTTCAGCTACTATAACATCTTTCCTGATTGCATTGACATTCATAGAAAATGGTCAGTCATTAGAAAATTCAATGGAGATTGCAGGAGTTTCCTTTATAACATCTGCAGTTTCTTTAGTTATCTTCATGTTTATAGAAAAAAGGACAAAGATGCCCTTGATTGACTTGTGGTTGTTAAAACAAAGGATCTTGTTACCATCTTACATTATGATGATAATTACTGGGACTACAATATTTCTTGTATATCCTACAATAGTGCAATTGGTAAGGAGCCCTCAACCGGCAGGATTTGGTGGAGATGCTGTATACGCAGCTTATGTCCAGCTTCCGTTCATGGTAGTCTTCTTAATATTCTCCAGTGCAACATCCTACATTATATCTAAACTAGGAAAAGTAATGCCTACGGTGTTAGGAAGTGGAATCAGCATTGCAGGAGCGATTGGTCTGTTGATGCTCCACTCTACAGGACTCTTGGTATCTATAAATTTAACAGTAATTGCGATCGGATTAGCACTGACAATGACTGCATTATGGAACTTAATCGTTTCCTCAGCTCCAAAGGAGTTTATGGGAGTATCGACAGGAATAGGAGCACTCCTTTCATTTATAGGAATGGCTATAGGTCCTGCCTTAGCTGGAACATATATGCATACATTTCATATGTCAATAAAAGATACTGACGGTTTATTTCCATCTCTAGAATCGTTCAATATGATCTTTCTTACAGCTGCTGTGCTGTCAGCTGTGTCATTGACTTTTTCTTTATTACTAAAGAGAAGAACATCAACATTTAAGAAAATAATTACATAAAGTTACAAACAAACATTAAGACAAAATTATTCAAAACAATAAAATTTTCTTTCGCGATTATCCTTTTTAAATAAAGTTTTAATTGAACAATAGATGAAGCAATAATTGAAAATAATATTAATAAAGATAAGAAAGTATTGAAATTAACAAAATTTAAAAGATAAAAAAAGGTGTTATTTGAAAAGAATCAAGTAGCATTTTTGTCAGAAAATTTGGTCTTTCTTCTGAAATAAAATGTCTTATATATTTGGTACACAATTTTTATACTTTAAAAAAGCATTTTTTAGAAATTTTATCAAATTTTATGATCGATTAGTTTTGTAAATTACTTTCAATATTATATAATAATTATATAAAATTATTAGAATTTTTCAATTCCTAATATTTTAGAAGATTTCAGTATTTTTAATACATTTATTCAATACTTGCAACACACATATCATTTTGTAATAATGATAAATGATGATAAAAAAAAGAATATTATTATATTAGTGTATCATTTTTTAATTTTGTTTTGTACATCTTCATATTTTCTGAGAGCTACAATTTTTACGGTATTAAAAGATGCAATTCCTGCCTCAATGCATAGACTCTCTATATCATGAGTACTTTCAGCTTCGAAAATTATCATCCATTCATGTTCAAGGACTGACATATAAAAAGATTCAATATTTTTTACTCTGTATTTTGACTTATTTTTTTCTAGTTTATCTTTAATTTCAAGAAATACTTTTTTACTTTCCAAATTGTTCATAGGACAGGATTCAGGATTGTGTATAGCAAAATGCGCCAAAGAGAATTTGCTCCATATCATCTTTTTGAAGAATTGAAAATATTAACTATATTATTTATAATTGAAATATTGCTTAACTAAAAATAAAAAAAGATTTACATGTTATTAAGTTTTAGATTCAAAAAATTATTATCATGATAACTAGATATTTTACCCTTCTATTTCTACTGGAAAATATTCTAATATACTATTGTAATACTATGTAATGTTAAATTCAATATTCAAATAAATAAAGTTAAACCAATAAGTAAAGAAATTTAGAGTGAAGATCTAAATTTCACGTATTCTCTATTATCAAGTCCTTTGTGATTTTATTTTATGAAGTTTTACTATCTTGTAAACATTTTTTAATAACATTAAATTTAATAAAAAGAATATTGTAATTACAACTATGTTAAATAAAATCGAAGGAATTACATTGTCAGTTTCAGATATAAAAAGATCGATGGAATTTTATCGTGATATTTTAAACTTGAGAGTTAATAAAGAAAGTGAAGATAAAATAGAATTTTCAAAAAAAGGTTCTACCAATACTAAACTTATAATTGAATTAGATAAGACAGGATCTACTCAGAATAACAAGAGTTCAGTAATCATAACCTTTTCTGTCCTTGATCTAAATACAATATATGATAATTTAACTCAAAGAAAAGTTGATTTTCATAAAAAATTATCTGAGGATGAAACAGGAAAAAATACAATCATACGAGACCCGGATGGATACTTAATCTCTCTTACCGAACCGATAGATGAATTTGCACAAATTCCCTATTATCATGGGTTTGCGCCAGCATAATCCTTATTTTTAAGATAATTATCTGGATCTTCTATAGGTCAGTTATATGTTTTATTTATTATAGTAAAAACAATCCATTCGTAAACTAATGGATTAACATAATTATTCATTAATCAAATCTACTAATTTTTACTTTATCTATTGATGTTATATTCACAACTTTAATAAGGTATAAAATATTTTAATAGCAGTTATAAGGCAAAAGATATTTAGTTATGGTAAGGTCAATTAATATCAGAAATGAGTAATACCTCAGGTTAAGCCAATCCATTTATTACTTTTTCTATATATAATTATTATACATCTTTTTATGATACATTTATGTGATCTTTTTCTAATTCATTCTTATTTTATATACATATATATATTTCACATTT
>DASVFI010000215.1:0-10465 GCA_036380115.1 Nitrososphaeraceae archaeon
ATATAATTTAATTGTCATAGCCTGACGATCATTTAAGGCCTAATCGTACTAATTTGATAATTCTAGGGATAGTAAAAAATAAATTTAGAACTTTTAGGGAAATATCAGTCATATATTATATATTGAATATAGATTATAATGGTGTTGATTTACTAATAACTTTATTTAACATATCTGAAACTTTCACACGCTAATTTTTGTTATTTGTTTGTTGTTTATTTCTTTCTTCAGATATTTGAATGAGATGGATAGATAGGATGGAACAATTGTAAATATTAAAATATAATTTCATTGTCTATTAATAAAAATTTAAAAAGAAAAAATAATAGATTTTTGTCTACTATATTTTATTTATTCTAAGGCCCTGCAGATGTTGGAGTTCGTGTTTGACCTGTAAGATTTTGATATGTAGATGTTTGCATCATTATTTCCTTTGCTTGTTTGATCAACTCATTAGCATCTCCAGTTACTGACCAATGTAAAAATAATGCTTTTGGTGATTCATTTAACATATGATGATGTAATGCAGTTTGAGTCCAATTGTATTTTTGCATAACTTGCTGAACTGGTACAACTTCTGCATCTATTAATGCCCATTCCCCAAAGGCTACTTTTTGATTATTTTGTTGTTGTGTATTGGATACATTTGAAGAGAAAACCCCACTATTATTAACTACTGCTGGCACCATTTCAATATAGTGACCAAAACCTGAGAAATTGTTCAATACCATTCCATCATTTCTAACTATTGGAGGTGCTTGACGATATACTACTACATCACAGAGGTTGTAATCAGGCACTGCTTTTCCTTTAACTACACTGGCCAATTATGCACATTTTTCTGGTTCATTTCCTGGTCTACTCTTTTCATTAAAAACAAAAATAGCTCCTTTTTCTGGTGCGTCTACTTTTGGCGGTTGTTGTTGTGGTTGTTGTTGTTGAGCATTTACAAAAATACTGTTATTACTAATTGTTGAAACTACAAGTAATATCCCAACAAATGCCATTATTGCTATGGTCATGCTTATTAAAAACTTACCTTCCATTAACGGATAGCTGACAAAACTATATTTAAGTATTAAAGACAAATATTTTTTTATTTATATTTTTATATGCTTTATCCATTTTTTATCTATAGAATTGGAAAATATAATCTTCAGGTCCAAATATTGATTCTAATTTTTTATTATTTATAAAGTAATTTGATAGAAAGATTTATTGATCGGATTTCATAACTTTAGGATTGTTTTTTTCGTTAATCAAAACATTATGTAAACGATTATCTATCTTTGAGAATATAAAATACCCAATTAATCCCATAATGGCACCTACTGGTATAGTAATAATAGTCATAGTTACAATAGTATTAAGAAATGTTGGTAAAACATCATTTAACGATTCTAAATTATTATTTAGGAAAGTTCCATACGTCCATATGATCATAGGATAATTAAAGAAATAGAAAATTGCTCCAACTAGAGAAGAAGATATCAATTTATTATTTTTAAATTGAGTATTAATTCTAATAAATCTTGAATTTAATAATATATCTGCAAAAAGAGATGCGCCTAAAACAGTAACTAGATACCAAGGAATAAGAGGAGAGAGCAACTCACCAGTTGGAAGAATAGTTGAAAAAGTATTTACCAATACCAATAAAGAGACTGTTATAAATGCATATCCTAAAACGTTGTTGAATACCTTTGATGAGCATAGAAACATAATAGAATTAACTAGTGGAAGAAAAATACTTGCTATAAGAGTTGCACTATATGTATTTAAATTAAAATTAAAAAATTCAGATTCAGAAAATGGTAAAACGAATATAAAGACATACCATATTGATGTAAACCATACTGAAGAGAGACAAGGAATAAGGAAAAGTTTACCCAAATTTTTCCAATGTGAAATATTATTTATTACACCATATAACCCTATGAAAACTGCAACAGAGTTAATCAACATTCCTGTAGCCAAGGTTAAATGAGTTGGACTTAGGAGACCATCGAATCCAAAAATTTGATGCCACAAATAATCAAAAGGCCCTGCAATTAAAGACAAAAAGGAGCCTATCATCAATAATTTAAAAGATAAAGAAATAGAAGTATATTGTTTGATTTCCTTTTTTATCAATAGAAATGATCCGATTCCAGCAGATATTACTATTAATCCTATCCCAGTATAAAGCATAGTATGAGAAGGTGTAAAAAATGATTCTGGTTGGTTTAATAGATGAGAAGTTATATCCCAACTTGCTCCAGCAATTTGTATAAATGATCCTAAAGCAGAAACAATTAAAATAAATAATGATATTTCTAAATATGAATAACTTAAGAATTTAATATTCTTATAATTCATCTTTACAAACAATTTTAGCCTATACAACTAATAAGGATAACTAATAATTCAAAATTAAATTAAAGTAAAAAAAAGAGTAATCAAATAATAGGTAAAGCTGATAGTATTTCTCATAATTACATATGAAGTTAGAAAGTTATTTCAACAATAAAGGATCAATCCCTTTTTTTCATTCATTCTATATTACATTAGAAATAACTAATTATGCATTTTAATTATTAAATTAAAGATAAAGCTAACTGTAAAATAAAAAACTTTTCCTAAATTTAATGAACATAAGAGAAAAACTTTTTTTTAAGATTCTCTTCTAAAAATCCTCATCTGTATAAATATAATAAAATAACTGAAATTAATAGATCATCACATAACTTTGATCATATCAATCATATTTTTAAAAGAAATATATAGAAAGAACAAAATTACTTAATGCTTAGATGTCAAAAATTATAATCAATATCAGTAGTAGTACTATTGTTTTAATGCTAATATTTGTAGCCAGTGGTACATTTTTTGGAATAGCTAATGCCCAAAATTTTACCGAAACATCTAACAGCAAAAATCTATCCTTAACTGAGCTCTATGAATTGGTAGAAAAATCAATAGTTCAAGTAACAAAAATATCACCTCCTGCTAATCCCTTAGGTCCGGATAAAGAGAATAGAACTTCATTAGGTACAGGATTTATTTATAGCGATACAGGATATATTGTTACAAATAATCACGTTGTTGAAAATGCACCATCCCTTGATATAACTTTCATTAATGGAGATAGATATACGGCAAACATAACTGGAACAGATCCTTTCAGTGATTTAGCAGTTATAAAGATAAATGAAAATCTAACGGACCTGCCTAAAGCCTTAGTAACTGGAAATTCATCTAAGCTAAGGATTGGAGATCAAGTAGTAGCTATAGGTCATCCCTTTGGATTAGAGAGTTCAATGACAACAGGAATCATTAGTCAGATAGGTCGACTCTTATCAGTAGACGAAAAAGGATTTTCAATACCAAATGCTATTCAAACTGATGCATTAATCAATCCTGGAAATTCAGGAGGTCCACTATTAAATATGAAAGGAGAAGTCATAGGAGTCAATACCGCAGGCATTTTTCCAGGCAATATTGGATTAGCTGTTCCTTCTGATACAGTATTGCGAATAATTCCAGCATTGATAGAAGGGAAAAATTATACTCATCCATGGCTAGGTGTAACTGGAACTACCTTAACAGCAGACCTTGCCAAGAGAGAAAACATAGATAGAAGCCAAAAAGGTATACTTGTAGACAATATAGTCAGAGACAGTCCTGCAGATTTAGGAGGCTTAAATGGTAGCACTATCAATCAATATGGCGAAAAGAGAGGAGGAGACCTCATTACAGCAGTAGATGGTAAACAAATAATCAAGATGGAAGATTTGATATCATATTTAGAATTGAACAAGTCGGTAAATGAGAATGCTACATTATCAATATATAGAGATGGAGAGACTCTAGATAAACAGATTACTTTAAAAAGTAGACCAACAGCTCCTATAACAAATCAAACACAGAATTAATTTTTCTAATTCAATTTTTTTTGCTAATACCCAGATCTAAAATATTGTAACTTCTTTTATATTCTGCTTTTTTTAAAAGTTAGTATAGGCTAACATTATTTAGTATAGAAATATATTTACATTAATGATGCTTGGTGTATTATAAGTGATTTTTTGATAGATTATAACGATGTATCTAACAGGTTTGCTTATATACATATGAAGAGAATTTGCTATTTGACTTTAACTAATTTAGGAGACCAGAAACAAACATAGACATGAAACAAACAACAAATTAGACTCTATTCATAATGCAAATTTTTCTAATAAAAAAAAGAGAAAGAGAGAGAACTCATAGAATTGATGATATCTAGAGGTCATTTATGGATGAATTGGTCCAAAGCAAATGACATGTCACAACAGTAGATATTTGCCAGCATCCTAATAAGTTCTCCTTGTGTGACTAAGTACAAGACTCGACGACGAAGGAATTCTTATTTACGAAATACAGAGGAACTAAATTATATGATAAAGGAATATCAATAGCTATTAGAATAGAAATCACAGGACTTTTAGTTGAATTCTTTAAATTAATTTAAGAGTTGATGATGAAGTTGCTGATAAAGATTTGGTTTAGAGGGTTTAGAGCAACATTTCCATCCAGAAAGTAAAAGAAAATGAGAAAATGGTCAAGATTATGAGAATAACCCAAAGATTATTAGATATTTAATGGTAAAGGAAAATAATTGATATAATTATTGTTTCAATATTGTTGATTATATTTGTGATTATAATCAGAGATCATTTTCTTAAAATTATTGTATACCAACTTGCACAATATATGAAGGTTTATAATCTGCTCTTTTTGTTGTGGTATAATATTTTTTTCATCCAATTTTAAATCCATTATTTCTTTTGAGTAAATTCTTATCCATTCTTCGATCATAGATTCGTTTACCTCAATATGAAATTGTATTCCTATTGCAGTATTTATACGGAAAGCTTGGATATATGTATCGGATTTAGCTAAAATTATTGCAGATTCAGGAGGCTGAAAAGTATCTCCATGCCACTGAAAAACTTTATTTTTGAAAGTTGCAATTCCATTGAATATATCTCTACTTCCATTCTCAGTAATTTCAATATCATGCCATCCTATTTCTTTTAGGTTTCCTGGATAAACCTTTCCGCCCATAGCTTCTGCGATCAATTGAGAACCAAGACATACTCCCAATGTCGGTATCTTCATATCTACTGCTTTTTTAATTAATTTTTGTTGATCTTTCAAATAATCATAATTATCATAAACTGACACCGGACCTCCCAAAATAATAATTCCAGAATAAGAGATGAGATCTGTAGGAATCAAATCCTTCTGAGAATTTAATAATAATACATTATAGCCATCAGACTCAAACAGTCTAGAAAGATTACCTAAATGTTCACATCCTATATTTTGAATAACTAAAATGTTTTTAGACAAAGATAAAACTTATTTTCTCCAATTCAATATAAAGCTAATATAGATACAATCATTGAATTTCCTGTTATTGTGATTAAAAACCTATCATAACATTTGAATTAGCTCATTCGCTTTGCATTATACATAATAAATACTATAGAATTCCAAATATTCCAATATATTCTAAAAGGGGATTAAAAAAACTTGTTATTTTTAATTACTCTTTTTCCTCCTCTTGTTCATCTTCATCATTTTCTACTTCAACTTCTACCTCTTTTACATTGAAGCCTTGACTCTCGGCATTTCTCAATAACTCAGCCAATTTTTGGAAAACGTCTGTAACCTTGCTTTCGTTGGATGTTAACTCTAATTCTATTTCTATCATATGATTATTTTTCCTTTATGATTTATTAAGATCATACAAGAAGAATGTTAGATGTTAATTGATTAATATTAAATAATTTAAATAATAGAATGATTTCTATTAGTAAAATTAGTCTAATGATTTTTTGGCTAATTAGAAAAATTAGAAAATTTCTATTTCATTACTAGTAGGCTAGGACTTGTTCTTTTACTAATAAATTATCTCAAGTTATTAAATAATATATTCAATTAAATAAATAAAAGTAGTGAATAAGGTATTTGTGATATTCTTCATTTGAAAAAAAAGTTTTTCATTAGTATGTAAAGGAATAATTATATTAAAATATTATATTTATTTTAATTCTACTTTAATAATTTTAGTTAATAATGATCTTCTTCTCCCTCTCTTTCGATTCTTATTTTTAAAAGATTTACTTACAACTTTTTATTCGAGGTTAGCAAACTCACTTATTTTATCTTTGAAATTGTAAAATAATCTATTGCATTATTTTGATTTCCTACATCATAATAATTTGGTTCATTTTCAGGCTTCTCTGTTGGATATGGATTGTTTAATTCTTGTTTTTGATACTTGTTATAGTCATCATATTTATCTGTTTCAGGAGCTTTTAGATATTGATTAGTATAACTCTCTTGGGAATTTGTTATAATTATAGTATCTGATCCTTCGTTATCATAATCTTGTTTGTCTTTAGATTTATAATCCCTTTCAGAGTCATACTTAGCACTTTTATCTTTCTTCTCTGCGTAATCTCTTTTATTTTTTTCATTTTCATTGGCATAGAAAGTTCCTTTCAACATTTTACCAGTAATATCGATATTTAGAAATCCAAAATGCTCATCATCCTCTGCTGCAACATATGGTGCTTGTTGCTCTATTTCATAGAGAGATTTACCAGCAGTTCCACTTGTTAGAAAGATTACACCGCTATTTTCTTTATAATTATTCATATTTGTACTTGATGATATAGGATTAGAACTATCTCCATCGTTATTATTATATTTTAAAGGAAAAGTCCTCTGGTAATTATGATTGTCTCCACTAAATACTATGTCAACACCATATTCTTCAAAAAGAGGATGAAAGACATCTCTGATTGTAGAATCTGCAGGGTGTTCAGTAGTTGAAGTGTATATGGGTACATGTTCCATCACAAATATCCAATCTATTTTTGGATTGGTAGAAGCAGTTTTTAAATCATTTTCAATAAATTGATATTGAGTTGAACCAGGAGTATAATCAACGTATGGATCGATGGCAATAAAGTGAACATTATTAAAGTCATAAGCATAATATGTTTTTGACAACGCTAGTGGATTCAAATAATTATTCATTATACCTGATTCGCCCCCTTTAGTATCATCATATTCATGATCTCCCATTGATATCATTAATTTTGATTTAAATGGAGAAATTATATTAGTCCAACAATCTGCAGATTTCTCATAACTTAGATCACCTGGTGCAATTACAAGTTCGGGATTCTTACCTTGGATATTCTGCGATGTTTCTTTAGTATCTGCTGTACATCCCCAATCTGACGCAACTGCGATATTTAACGAGTTATTAATTGGAATGGTATTACCGGAGGGATTTTCTGCTGCATATATATGATGGGTAGTAAAGAGAACAAAAACAAAAATTGTTATCAATACAATTGATGAAAGATAAAGATTCATTATGTCCAAAACTTATTCTTATCATTATTAAACCGAACCTATCTTTTCCTTAAGAAAATTATCTATAAAATAAAAATAGTTAATATTTATCTCTAAAAAAATTGTTGTTTTTTATATAAATTACGATTCATAGTGCTTCTATCCATATTACTGTGTTTCCAAAAGTAGAAGATGAATATTAAGAAACAAACAAATATTTAAAATAAATAGGTGTTAAAGGAAGAAGAATGGTATCTAAAAATTCTAACACCCATACATTATGACAAAAGCCCTTTTAGAATTGATTGGTTGATAAATAATATACTAGATTCTAAAATAAAAAACGGTTCATTCTAGAGAATTATAAATAATAAATAATAATTAGCTCATTCACTTTGCATTATACACAATAAATACTACTACTATTTTAGAATATTATTAAAAGCCATAGCCCCTTGAAAAGCAATAATTTGTGAGTAGTAATGATTTAGTTCTTGGTGTATCTGTTCTATTCCTTTGATAGTGACATTTTTCTATTAATCTAATAATTATTAATAGATCTATCCTTTTAACTTTGTTATTTTTAATATCATAATAAGTTAAATAAAAAAATTTATTTGTTTGTTAAGATCTTCCGATCTTGTTTACAAAGTTAAGGTAGTTTTGAACAGATTCGTTATAGTATTGTTGTGCAATCTCTATTGATTTGTTAAAAGTTTCTGTATATATCAATGCAAAATCATTTAGTCTTCTGGTAGCATCAATTGTATTATCAGTTACATTTTGGTTAATTTTATTAAATTCCTGTTGATATTTATTTGCAGTATCTATACTTTTTTCAATAATTTCATTATTTGTTTCTTTATATTTATTGTTGTTGATATTATCATTGATTCTAATTGTTGTGTTTGAGATATTAGATCTTGTTTTTTCTAATTGTTGTTGTTTTTGATTTGAAGGATCATTACTGACTTTCTTTAAATCATTATCCATTATCGTTTTATTTTCATTAGGAGTAGCATTCTTTTGTAATTCATTTCTGCTGGAGACTGATTGTATTGTATTAACAGTTTCTTGTTGGTATTTGTGTGTAGTATCCTTTTTACCTTCTATATTATCTATTACTTCATTATTTGTTCTTTTTTGATAATCACCAGTATTTTCATTTGACTTATTTGCCGCCGTATTTGAAATATTTGATGATGAAGAAGATGAAGATGGTAATGATGGCAATGTATGTTCTACCTCTTGTTTTTGTCGATCTACATGCTCTACGTCTTTTCTTAAATCATTATTATTTATTTTTATATCTTTAGTTATTTCATATTCTTTAGGTTTTTCTTTAAGCTTTGATTTCTCTCCGGTATTTGAGGAATCTTTTCTAGTAATTACTGTTTTATCTTTATCAGTTGGTATGACTTCTTTGATGGTTTTATCTGTAGTTGTTACTTGTATTCGTTCAGTTAAATTATTCTTCTCATCATTATTTTTCTTTGCATTTTTGTTATCTGCTACTAATGCTACTGCTATAGTATTGTTATCAGAATTTTGTTGTTTTGGTTTTGGTGGTGGCGTATATCCACGAGGTAGGGTAGGTTTTATTGTTAGTTTTTCTTTAGATTCTTTAGAGGCGTCGAATTTCTCTTCAGTAAATGACGATATACGTGTCTTTTCATCATCATTATTTTCTGATTGTATTTCCTGAGATATTTTTTGTTGTTCTCTTTCCTTAGAATTAAAGTCCATCAGATTTTGATCCTCTTGTTGTGGATATTGATTTAATTCTTGCTCAGAAAGCGTGAACTTTAGAGTGCCTCCATCATAACTTTCCACTCGTTCTCTTGGAATGTAAAACTTTTCTTTATTAATAATTCCTCTTTGTACCACCACGTAGCTATCTTGGACTTCTTGGACTTCGCCTAAATCAGCATCATCTATTCCTCTTGCTTCTTTTTTTATAACATCATTCCAATCTATGCTAGAATTCATGCATAATTATGATTTTTAAATTATATAACAATATGAGACAATTTACTATTTTTATAATATATTTCTAGTTAGTAGTAATTAAAGTAGAATAATAGAATTTGGAATCCTTGTATAAAGTAAGACCAGTTAATTTTTTTGAAAGCTAGAAACATTATTAAATCCTATCGTTTTTCATTATAATAAATTACGACATAAATTTTAATTTAAAACAACATCTTCAATATTTGGTATGATATTTGCAAAAGTATTTTTAAATGAAAACATTACTATTTATCAAATTATTGCAGTAGGAGTAATTTTAGGTGGATGCTATTTAATTAAAAGATAATGGATAGGCTCTGCTGGTAGTAATAACTTGCAAAAATACAATACTATGATGTTTATTCCTTCTAAATGAGTTACTGATTGTCTAAATGAGTTACTGATTGTCTAAATGAATAAAATAAAAGACTCTTCAACTGATACATGGAGATTTAGATTATTTGTAATGTAAAAAAACAATATTTTATTTTATAGTATTTAGTAGACCATACATTTGTTTAAATATATCAAAATATATTAGTTAATTTTATAGTTCATTTATTGAGTAACTATATAAATTACTTGTATTTTTTACTTATGTTCTTCTTTAGTATTAATTTAATTTTATTTAATTTTGATTTCATTTATTCTGTCGCTCAAGTTTCTTCTGACAACGTAAAAAAGCAAATAGAAATTTGCTGCACTTGGGGAGAGAAACTTGCAGATGGAATCTTAACATATCAAATAAATAATGCAAAACCAGAAACTAAGGAATTAGTCATTTCTGCATTAAACTATTGGGAACAAAATATACAAGGTATTCATTTTAAAGAAGCAAGTAGTAGAGAACAAGTAGATATAAAAATTTCTTTTAGACATGATAATGGAAAAGTAGCAGGACAGACTATTACTAGCTCAGATTCAAACGGATTTATTTTTAATAATCAGATATTGCTTGCTGAAAAGGCATTTGGAAAACAATTAAGCAAAAATTTGATTGAATATATAGCAAAACATGAAATAGGACATGTTTTGGGATTAGGACATGCAAATTTCA
>DASVFI010000216.1:0-3295 GCA_036380115.1 Nitrososphaeraceae archaeon
TGGTGTCGGCGATGGCGATGGCAATGGTGGCGGCGATGGCGATGGCAATGGTGGCGGTGATGGCGATGGCAATGGTGGCGGTGATGGCGATGGCAATGGTGGCGGCGATGGCGATGGCAATGGTGGCGGCGATGGCGATGGCAATGGTGGCGGTGATGGCGATGGCAATAGTGGCGGCGATGATGGAGATGACGGCTCAAGCCCAGGCGATGACAATGGCGATGGTAGCGAAAATGGTGGAGATAGCAACACAGATAATGACAGCAAAGGTAGTGATGAAACCAATAAAAAGAATAAATCCATTGTCAAAGATGATAATAACATTGCACAAGAAATTATGATAATTGGAGAGAAAGAGACCTGTCCAACTCAATCAGAAAATGTCGAATTAAGTGGAATAATTAATCCAAAAGGAATTAGATTGCTAGCAGATTTTTACCCATGTAAAATTGCTGATGGTGGAATAACTTTGAATATACCAGAAATTCCAATTTTAAAACTAGCAGTAATGTATATCGATTATAATGGTAATAATCATGCAGGGGCACTAATAACTCCAGCAAAAATTCAAAGTATAGATGAAAATCAAGGATTATTTGCAATTGAGTTAGATAAGGAAATGAAAGGAATAAATCCAATTACAGGACAAAGTACTACATTAACAAAAATAAATGGGCTAGCATTATATAATAATGGAGATAAACCTGTAGTGCTTAAACCTGGTAATATTGCTGCATTAACCGCAACATTTACCAAATAACTTTTAATTTTACAATTAAATACCTAAAGTTAATATTTTTGATTTTTTATTTATAAAAACGGAAATTTATATTTGAATAATATGGACTAAGTTGTTTTAAACAAATTATACCTAGATAGATTAAATTCTTTTGTTATTTTGTGTGAAAAGAATAAAAAATGGATTTAAGATACATCTTAATAATTAATCAATGTAAATTAATACTTATGAAAGATGGTAATTATTCTATTATTAACAATATACATACATGGTTAAAAGATGAAGATATCCATTATAATAAATTAGAAGATAATACAACTGATGTACACTTAACATTCTGGTTTAATAAAGAGATCAGATTAGAAGCAATTGTTTGGAACGATAAATTAACTATTTCATCAAATATGATATATTTTTCTGATAATATTAAAAATCTTTTGCAAGTTAATGAAAATAATCGTGATGAACTAGATTTACTATTACGTCAACAGACTCCAAATTTTATATTTTTGTATAGTAATGATGACAATACTAACCTGGTTGGAGTACGTATTTTTAAGGATATTTGGAATGATTCTTTAACTAAAACATCTTTTTATGATGCAATTGTTGCAGTTCAACATAGTATCTACATGGTAAAGATAAAAGAAAGGGAATGGTCTAAACTAGAAGTATAATATCATTTATGTAACTCCTTTTCATAATTTATTACAAATTCACATTTATCATTTTAAACTTATATTAAATAATAAATTCAAGTTGATTATCTTATTTCAATGTTTAATTCAATGAGTTTTTAGTTTTACCATTTGGATATTTTGAAATTTTAAATCAACTAAATACAAATCTTAACTTTTTTATAATGAGCTAGAGAAAAGGATGGCTGGCATAATTAGTCCTATTTACAATACTACCAGTATTTGCATCGGATTTGAGTATTGTATATTTATAGTGGGAAATATCTTATTTCTTCATAAGTAAATATAATGAAGCAATCTTCTTTGTTATCGTTGAAATGACATTTTCAATAGTTGGTTATATAACAATTATAAACTCTTTAATTCTTTTAATAGAGTAAATAAAAGCAAGACTTTACGTTCTACATGTTAGAAAGCAAAATTTTATTATTCTTGACCAAATTGTACCAATATAAAATTTCACGTTATCTTGTCCTTAAATTAAATGGATTTTAAATCCTTTTAATGGATATTATATTATAAAACATTTAGATATGACAATATTTACTATTTATAAAAGTGTATCCATCATTTTTATTTTTATTTTTATTTTATGGTCGTACTAAAACTAATAATAATTGAATTAATTATATATTTTTAATGAAACTTATTCTGATGAATAATATACCGTTAACAGTATTATTAAATCAATTAGAAAAGTGGAAATAAAAAAATTATAATTGTTTCGATTTTATCATTTTATATATAGATGATTAATTATCGTCGCTACCAAAGTAAATGATCCAATTAATGCAGCAATAAATACGGTGTCTGCTACTGATGCTAGTGGTTCACCTATCACTGCTATGAATATTGAATACACAAGGATAATAAATCCAATTAATGCGAAAAGTCCTAAAACTATTGATTTAATACCGCCACTATTATCTCGTTCTCCAATCGAAAAGGATTTTCTTATTGCATTTTTTCCTCCTTTTCCTGCTTCCTTTAGCGATTGTGATATTTTTCCAGTTATTGTATTAGTAATTGGTTTATTTTCTTGTCTTTGTGGTTCGTTAACGCCTTCTTTTGTTTTGTAATTATCTTCGGTATGTTGTTCTAATTTATTAGGATTTATCTCAGAACTATTATCTATTTTTCTATAATCATCTGAATTTGTTGATTTATCGGTATAATCATCTGAAATTGTTGATTTATCCGCCATATTGAATATATTATAATTCGTGATATAAAAAGATGGGACTAAAAAATAACTTTAAATAATAACATTAACTCCTTTTATAATCTATAGCCTTTTATAAAATCTTAAACTTTGCTATTAATTATATATTTGTATCTAGGAATCATCTTTAATTAAGATCTCTATGATAATAAATCTAAAAACATTTAAAATTGATTTTATTGACTTCTAATTTCTAACGATTATAAATTCAGAAAACACTAAATGATGTAAACAACATTCATATATTAAAATGCAAAAGAGCACGTTAATTTTATTTTTGATTATACATTTTCTGCCTCCGGTATTAATTGATTAATCTACTTAGTACTTTGGAATTAGCAAACAGATTATTTTATTTTTAAACTTAGGATCAAAGAATACGTTAATACTATTAAAATATTTGAGAGAATTTAGTGATATTTTTAATCATGAAATCACTAAAAATCTTTTTCTATATTGTAAAAAAGTCCTTAGTTAATATATCAATGTTTATTAACAATTTATTGTATGATTAAGATAGGTATGCTTACATTACTTATTATTTTTCTCGCATCACTAAATAGTGACCTTACCCATGAATCAATATGAGAAGTTGTTAAAATCAAGAGATCAAACTTATTTTCATTTATCTCATTG
>DASVFI010000217.1:0-6849 GCA_036380115.1 Nitrososphaeraceae archaeon
AGAGGTAAATTACTCAAATCTATGTATAGATAATGACAATAACAAAGAACTTCATCTATTTAATGAGAGTATTCTAACTAGACTAGGTAGCTTTTTTAAGTAACCTTTAATTCTTAAATCTTTTTTATTACTCTTATTAATACTTAGTATATCTATTAAACTTAGTTAAAATATAATGACTTAAAGTTAAATATTATTTTTATAATATTTTTAAATTTTAAATACTTTGATAATATTTAATCCCATATTAAGAATAAATTTTTCTGCATAAACCTTAATTTTGAAATGCGTTTTTGAACTACAAAATCGTGTCAAAATCAGTTCACACTCCTCTAAGCTTGATTTTACTTATTGACTTCATTAAGTTAATGGGACGACCAAGTATAAACGAACCTGGTTAAATTTAAATTTTTTAAAAAGTTGAGTTAGAAAAAATAATAAATATAGTATTATTTCTTTTTTTGGAAGATTATATTAATTTAAATTCACCAACAATTAAATTTAATGATTATAATTGTCATTTCAAAAATACAATAGACTATGGTTATCAATTTCATTACTAACTATGTTATCTATTATGACTATTTTCTCAAATTTCAATTTTGCAAATTCTTCAAATATAACTCAAACAACTGCTAATAACAATGATAATTATTCTTACTCATGTGCTACTTCTATAATAGTATGTCTAAATGATATATATCATAATCTACATACACAATCAAAAAAAGAAAAAGACAATATACAAATAGATCATATACTAGAACAAGTGAATTCAACCAAACTCAAAGAATATGTAGATTTACTATCATCTTTTCATACAAGACATACTAAATCATATTATATTGAGAACGTTGCAAATTGGCTTAAAAATGAATTTGAAAATATATGTAAAGGTAGAGTATTTTTTCATAATTATACTCAAAGCGATCAAAATCAAACATATCATTTAAAAAATATTATTTGTATGACAAGTAATAGCAATAATAGTAACATAAATAATAATATCAGCAAACAGAATTTATCATCTTCCTCTCACTACAACAATACTATCATAATTGGAGCACATTATGATAGTAGAGCAAAAAATATCAATAATACTTATGCTAGAGCACCTGGAGCTGATGATAACGCTAGTGGAGTTTCTGCAGTATTGGAACTTACACGAATTCTTTCTCATCTAGATTTAAAATATAATCTGCATTTTGTATTATTTTCAGGAGAAGAACAAGGCCTTTGGGGTTCAAAGAATTATGTGAAATATTTAGACAATAACAATAGAACAAAAAATATAGATCTATACATTAACTTTGATATGATTGGTCATCCTCCTTCTAACGAATCAAATAAAGTTATTTTAGAATACGATGTTGGGAATAAATATGAAAAAAATGACAAGTATTCAAAAACAATTGCATTATTCATAAAACAAATAGCTTCTAAATATACTAATCTAAATGCTACATTATCTAAACTTGAAGGGAGTGATTTTATTTCATTCGAAGCATCAAATATTACAGTTATTGGAATACATGATGAAGGTTCAAAAAAAAATCCACATTATCACAATTCTACCGATCTCCCAGATACATTAAATATAGCATATTTAACCTCAGTAACGAAGATGACACTTGCAACAATTTTAGAACTAGACAATTTAATAATTAAATGTAGATTATACTGTTAGTATAAAAATTAGTTTGAAAATATTACTTTTTTATAAGATATGTTTTATGAATAATTTTCATTTGTCAATAAGAGTCATAAATACTCAAATTCTTTATTAAAAATAGTATTTACCATTATTATAGTCTTTTTTTGTCTTAAATTAAATTAATTATAATTTTTATTAAAATTCATTGGTTAATAATATCATATTATTCACTAGAGAATTCATAACATAGCTAAATGTGTAAAATGTGAACCTAGCAGCCATATCTTTTTACTACAATAAGAATAAGTCACTGCAATAAGAATAATTTACTCCAATAACAAAAACTTATTATATTATGTTACCGAACTCTGATATAATGAGAACTCGAAGCCCTCCGAGCCCATAATTTAATAATATCATCATCAATGGCTTTTTTGTTTCATATAATAAATAAATTCACGATTATATGATAATATAAATAACTTAAAATGAAAGTTTTGGATTATTGTTGTATATTCTCAATTATTTTAGTAGCTTCATCATAGCTAAAAGCTTTTAAAGTGACAGTACGTGCATTACCTTGGCTTTCAATAGATAACAGACAAGACATCAATGCTTCATCATTTGGAGCCTCTACTACTGATACTCCATCATATTTACCAAATGTATAATATGTCTCTATTAGTCTACCACCAGCATTTTCTAATTTAGATTTAAAAGCATCAGCTCTTTTTGGAGATTCTTTTACATTTTTTATTCCCTGATCTGTATAATTCCAGAGAATTATATAGAAAGACATTAAATGTGGATAAAATACATAAGATATAACCTTATCGTTTCAAAGCATTATTAATATTCTAATTTCAGGAACCTATTAAATAGTAATTTGCTTGTATTAAATACATTGCTTGAGTTATCTGAGTTTCCATCAATTATTGCCTATTTCGTAATATTCTATAAAATTCTTTGATACATATAGATATAGGTATTACTTTTGGGAGGCTAAAAAATTTATGGAGTTGTTAACTTCTATGTTTTATCATAATAAAACAGCACCTATTATCGGAATTGATAATATATAAAATTTATAAAATAAATCTCTTAAGAGAAACAAGATCATAATATAGAGAAATGATAATAAAGACTGTTATTATGACAGACAATATAATAGTATGATGATTATTTAAAAAAATAAAAAAATTATATAATAATTCAATACTTAATTGAAATATTATTTTGGCTTTCCTACATCTCTTTTTTAATTATACTTAACAATTTACACTTCCACCTGATACACAGTTATCAAAAGGACTTTTATTTACGTCATTTCGCCATGCATCAGATTTATCTTGATAATAACCGATTTATAAAATTGCTAATATCAACTTTAGCTATCGCATTAAAAAGAATAATAATAATAATAAAAGATAGAATATATTATAACTTTTTAGGCGCCGAAAAAATATAGAAAATGGAATATCGATTTCATTATTTATCCAATAAGATGAAAAGAAGATATGGCTCAGGTGCTATCCATTCATCCTATTATCATTACATCATTCTTTTGTGTAATGATATAAGTACATGGTTCTTGTATTATTTATTATATTTGGTAGTTCTATCAGGTTCGTAGAATAATGTGCATATAAGAAAAATTTTAATATTGATAATAAAAGGCCTATTTAAATTAAATAAGATTGAATAAATGATGGTGTGTCTCCGTAACATTAGCTTATAAATTACTTGAGTTATCGGAGTTTCCATCAATATGCCTATTTTGTAATCTCATACTAGATGCCTTAATACATAAACATATTGATAAAATTTTTCGGCGCCGAAAAACGAAATTTTTTATCTTTAATTTTATATACAACTCATTAGACCAATTTCTTTAAATTTCATTAAGTATAATGCATATTTTATAAGATATGTTTAGTCCTAAATTTAAGGAGGAAAGTATGCTGATAACTCCTTTACCAAATTATGTTCTTCTGTTTCTTAATAGGTATTATAGGCGATAGACAAACAAAATGTGGCATCACAGCAATAAAGGCAATAAAAGTATCAAATTTAGCGATGACTCAATAAAGTGTTGTGTATGCTTTATAGAATTTGAAAGTGCTGCCGTAAGCAATATTTCAATGTCCGAAGATTCTTTACAAATACGAGAATACTATTTTACCATTATAAACTCATTATCGCAAATAATTAAACGCAATAATGGCAAGATTGTAAAAAGTCTTGGTGATCGTTTATTATGTTATTTCTTAAACTTTACCGATATTAATAATGAAAAAGCATTTGAACAAGTAATTGAATGTGGTCTTGAAATTTTAGAAAAGCGTGAGGATATAAATAAGGAATTATTGATGAAGAATAATTTACCACCAGTAAAAAGTTACAAAATTAGTATAGATTATGGTGTAGTAGATTTAGCCTTAGCTGGAGATAATTATCAAGTAGATATATTTGGCTCAACAGTAAACTTATGTTCAAAGATAAATTCTTCTCCTTCTTTAGATTCTAAAAATGAAATAATTATTGGAAATAATTTTTATAGAATTTTAAAATCTTTTCCTAATATTCTAACAAAGTATAATTTTATAAATAATGGTGAATTCAAGGTAACAGAAAACATTGCATATCCTACATACAGCATAAAAAGAAAGAATAATACTTTATTGCAGAATAATGATAATACTAATAGTACATATTCCATTATGGAGAAACAGGCTCCGAATTTATTTGTTGAAAAAATTATGGAAAATAAGAATGAGAATAAAAAAAGAGAAGGCTTCTTTTTCCATAAAAAAAATAATAAGAAGAATAAAAGAGTAATTATAGTAGATGATGAGGAAGATATTCTTTTTACTTATAGAAGCTATCTAGATGCTTCTGATTATAATATTACTTGTTTTAAAGATCCTACTCTCGTATTAGACTATATTCAAGATCTTTCAGATTTTAATGATCTATTAATAATACTGGATATCAGAATGAAAAATTTGAATGGACTTCAATTACATCAACAAATAAGAGCTATAGACCCTACAATTAAGATTATTTTTATAACAGCTTTGGATATATTGGATGAATTATTAAGTATATTTCCTGGAATATCAAGAGAACAGATTCTAAAAAAACCTATAGATAAGAATTTGTTTTCACATACTGTAAAAAATATGTTAAATTAAAGATATTATTACTATTTTATGAAATACCTTTTCTGAACTACAAAATTGTGTCAAAAACAGTTCACACTTCTCCGAGCCCATTAACCTTTTAGATTCATATATTAATTTTAGAATGCAATAAAAGAAAGAAAAAGTTCAGAAATGGTGTATTTGCCACTTATCTATTTAGTCGTTTTCAAAGGCAATAGTAATGTTACTTCCTAATGACACCTAAATATTGCATTATAATCACAAAGATGCATATAGGATTTCATTGTATAAGTAGAAAATTTTTCGGCACAGAAAATATAAGTAGAGAAGACAAGATAAGACGGGAAGGATAAGAGCATGAAATATATCTAATGGAAGAAGAGGATCTACTTTTTATGGTATGGTTCTGGTAATTAATAATAAGAGAGGTGTAATCAACAGGAAGTGATATCCAATAACATTGGCTAAAAAAGTTTTATTAGTGGACGATGAACCAGATATCACTTTTACAATAAGGAATATTTTGGAAGACCACGGATTCCAAATAGATTCATTTAATGATCCTATTACAGCTCTAAAATCTCATAAAAACAATTTTTATGATCTTGTCATTCTTGATATCAAGATGCCAAAAATGGATGGATTCGAATTGTATCTAAAAATAAGAGAAAAAGACCCTAAAGTAAAAATTTGTTTTTTAACTGCAAGTGAAATGTATTATGAGAAATTTAGAAAAGCTCGAGATGAGTTTGGTAGAACAATTGGTGAAAATTACTTTATTCAAAAACCAATCAAATCAGAAGAACTAATTAAAAAGTTAGAAGATATAATGGATATAGAGATAACTAAAATGCCTATCTAAGTGATAAGGAGAAGTTATTTTTTGTTATACTTATCCTTGACATAATAAAAATAACGAATTAATAAAATTTTGTTTTACAAGTAATCATAAATAATTTACTAAATATAATCAGAAAAATAAAAAGAAATTGAAGTTATCGACTATCCTTTTTGAACTACAAAATTGTGTCAAAATCAGTTCACACACCTCCGTTTGGGCGCCTACGTATAAGTTTATTAATATCTCAACAAACTTCAAGTAAAATATTAACTTTTAGAAGAAGCAACGTCTATTTTAAAATGTTTCAATAGATTTTTTTATATATTTCTTTAACATCATGTTGTATATTGAAAATACTAGTTATATTGTTACCCATTTTTTCTCTTTCTCCGATATCGTTTTTATTTTATACTGTTGATGGTAACAACATTTTTTTTTCTTATGCTGAACTTACACCTACAAATAGTTCCGACGAAGTTGAAAATTATGATATAAATGTATCAGATATTCCAGCGAAAAAAATATCAATTGGAGATATAGATATTGCATATAAAATTTTTGGCAAGGGAATTCTTCCTCTTGTACTAATAAGTGGTAGTGCTAATGTTATGGACGCTTGGCCAACTTCTTTTTTAAATGAAATGGCTTTAACTCACAAGGTAATCATTTTTGATAATCGTGGTGTTGGAAATACTACTATAGGTACTCAACCATTTATAGTTCAACAATTTGCAAATGATACAGATAAATTGCTAGACGCATTAAAAATCCAAAGAGCAGACGTTTTAGGATTTTCCATGGGTTCTTTTGTAGCTCAACAATTTACTCTTAACCATCCAGAAAAGGTAAATAAACTTGTACTTTATGGCTCTTCATGTGGTGGCAAAAATGCAGTTCCTCAAAGTCCTGAAATTGTAAAAACCATTTCGGATATTGTTAACAATCGTACAACTGACGAAAAAACAATTCTTTCTCTTACATACCCCTTAGAATGGATTGAAGCAAATCCCAATTACCAAGATAATATTCCCAAATCAAAAGAGATCATAAATGCTAGTACTGTAAAAAAACAATTTGAAGCGGTAGAAGATTGGGTAGCAACAGATTGGAGTGGAACTTGTGCTAATCTTCAAAAAATAAAAAATCCCACATTGGTAATATCTGGATTGGATGATGCTGTTATTCCATCA
>DASVFI010000218.1:0-6841 GCA_036380115.1 Nitrososphaeraceae archaeon
CACCAGTAGAAACTGCTAAAGAATCCATGGTATCATAATCTATACGTGCTATACCTCTACCAACATCACGAGTATAAGCTTCTAGCACTTTTAAGGAAGTATTATTATTACTACCACTACCACTACCACTACCACTACCACCACTACTATTATTGCTAGGCAAACTACTGTTCACTTGTATACTTTAGGTCAATTGACTACATATACACCTTTGTTTGGAAAAAAACAGACGAAAATTAAAAGAACAAAAAATAATAGTAGTCAACAATATTATAAGTCATTGTCTAATGAGGATAATTATATAAAGGGCTTTGCGACTAGTGAAGGAACCAATAGGTTTAGAGACAATGCAATTAAAAAAGGAAAATCACGTTTACATTTTAAACCATTTGACGATCTAGTCTTAACAAGTATTGGAATGGGCACATATTTAGGAGACCTATCAAAAGAAGATGATAAAGATATTGAAAATGCATTATATGAATCTGTAAGATCAGGGGCCATTAATGTAATTGATAGTGCAATAAATTATAGAGCAATGAAATCAGAAAAAAGTATTGGCAGAGCAATTGCTAGCCTTGTAAATGATGGAATAATTTCTCGTGATGAAATTTTTGTAAGTACAAAGAATGGATATATAACAAATGATGGAGACTATCCAATGATTGATGTTTGGGAATATATGCAAAGGATGTACATATCTACGGGGATAATAAAAGCTGAAGATATAAGTTCTGGATACAATGTTCTTAATCCAAACTACATAGAGAAATGCATAGAGAAATCACGTTTTAATTTAAAACTTGACACTATAGATTTAGTATATATTCATAATGCTTTTGAAAGCTGGAATCAGGATGTTAATAAGAATAAATTTTTCGATATGCTTTCCAAAGTTTTTGAAATTTATGAAAAACTCCGTTCTAAAAATGAAATTAGATATTATGGAATGGCTACTTGGACATGTTTTAGAGTAAATGAAGAAAATAAAGAATATTTATCATTAGAAGAAATATACAATATCGCTAAAAACATAGGAGGCAAAAATCACGGATTTCGTTTTATCCAACTTCCATATAATTTATCATATAGTGAAGCATTATTTTTAAAGAATCAAAAAATAGGAAGTGAAAAAAACCTTTCAATATTAGAAGCTGCAAAAAAATTGAAAATAGGCATATTTACTAGTGTTCCCTTACTTCAGGGAAGATTATTGCAAACTAAGATTCCAGATTATTCAGAAGGATTAACAGATCAAACTATGAAACTACTTCAAATAATAAGGTCTAGTCCTTCTATAATAGCTCCATTAATAGGTCAGAAAAAAATGGATCATGTAAACAAAAATAATAAAATATCAGAGATACCACCACTAACTGAAGAAGAATTCAAATCCGCTATTGAAGTACTTACTAAAGGAATCAAATCATATTGATATTGATTATGATGAATGGTATAATATAAAAAAAGTAAATAGTTTTAGAATTAGATAATATCCGACTGGGTCATTTTTCTTATTTTTTCTTTCCATGATTGTGTGATTTCATTCTTTTCAAAATTATCAAACAACTTCTTTTTGACAGGATCCTCATTCTTAAATGGTCTTAACCAACGAGAATTTTGCAATTTATTATCATCTTCAAATGAAGTATCATTTTCTAATATTATACCGTCAAGATCAAAAGAATTATCTTTTGAACTGCCAGTAATGTGTTTATTTGTTTCGCTATTTGTAGATGCATAATATTGCGAAGTATCGGAAAGCGAATCTGAATTATTATTATTATTATTATTATTATTATTTGGTATATTTGGTATAATAGACTCTTTATATTGCAAATTAAAAATTTCTTCATTGGTTTGAGTTTCAGATAGAAATTCTTGCAATAGAGACATTTGACCCATAATTTGGCCTCTCCCACAATCAGAAAAGCCGTTTTTTTGTAGAAAAGGCATATACTTGAGTAATATTCGAAATTCGTCTAATCTAGCTTTGGCATTTTCATTAGATAATACCGTCATTTTATTGTAAATTGTCAGACTCTTTTAAATCAAGACTAGTTCACATATTTTGTTAATTAACATTATAAAAGTTAGCTCGTCCATATAGACTGTAGATAACTAAAAAGTAATAGAATTAAAATAAATTTAATTACGGATAAAGATTTACAATTACTAAAATAATTGGATAACAAAAAATATGTTTTAGATACTAGTATTATCATTGATAAAGAAATTTCCAAGATGCTCCAAAATGGAAAAATAGCTGAAAAAAGTGAAATCATTATTCCTAGAGCAGTTTTAGATGAATTGCAATCTCAGGCATCAACAAATAGAGATCAAGGTTTTGTAGGTCTTCAAGAAATTCATGAAATACGTGAAGAATGTAATAAAAAGGATATTAAAATAAAATTTTCGGGGGAAAAACCGGATTATGATGATATATTATTAGCAAAGCATGGAAGGATTGACTCAATTATTAACGAGCTAGCATTTAAAGAAAATGCAATTCTTATTACTGCTGATTATGTACAACATTTATCAGCCTTAGCACAGGGAATAGAGTCAATTTTTATAAAATATAATAATAAAATAACTCATTTTAAATTTGAAAAATTTTTTTCAGAAAAAACAATGAGTATTCATTTAAAAGAAGGAGTTTGTCCATATGCAAAAATTGGCAGCCCGGGAAAGTTCGAACTGATAAGACTAGATGAAAAGATTATAACATATGACTATATTATGGAAATAATTAAGGAGATTTATGAATATAATCCATTAAATACAAATAAATTATATGAAATAAACAGAGAAGGAGCCGTTGTTATTCAATATGAAAAATACAGAATAACAATTACTAAATCACCATTTTCTGATTCTACGGAAATTACAATTGTTAGACCAATTGTTCACTTATCCTTAGACGATTATAAATTAAGTGATAAACTCCTTACAAGACTGGGAGAAAAAGCTGAAGGAATTGTTATAGCCGGCCCTCCTGGTTCTGGTAAAAGTACAATAGCAAGCAGTCTGGCAGAATATTATACAAAAAAAGGAAAAATTGTAAAAACATTTGAATCACCAAGAGATTTACAAGTTCCTAAGGAAGTAACACAATATAGTCCTTTAGAAGGAAGTTTTGAAAATGCAGTAGATTTATTGCTATTGGTTAGACCAGATTACACTATTTTTGATGAAGTAAGAAGAATAAAAGACTTCAATGTATATGCAGATCTGAGACTATCTGGAGTTGGAATGATCGGAGTAATTCATGCCAATAGCGCAATAGATGCTGTACAAAGGTTCATTGGAAAAATAGAACTAGGTATGATTCCTCATATTTTAGATACAATTATTTTCCTTAAAGGCGGTAATATAAGTAAAGTCTATGAATTAAAATTAACAGTTAAAGTACCATCTGGAATGGTTGAAGAAGATCTAGCTCGACCATTAGTGGAAATATTTGATTTTGAAAATGGAGAATTAGAATATGAAATATATACTTACGGTGAGGAAAATATAGTAGTACCTGTAAATGAAATAGTAGAAAAGAAAAGGACAAATACTAATAACAATATAAGAAAACTTGCAGAATCTAAGATAAAGGAGATAGTAAGAAGATTTGATCCTACTTCCGAAATTGAAATCATATCTGATAACAAAGTAAGAATAAAAGTAGAAAAGGAAATAATTCCAAAGATCATCGGAAGAAGTGGTTCCACTGTTTCTGAGCTTGAAGAATTACTAGGTTTAAGGATTGACATAGAAGCTAAGACTAATACAGGACTTGGAAAACAGATTGATTTTCAAATAAATGAATCAGGTTCATCAATTATAATTATTACTGATAAAAAAGAAATTGGAGCCAATGCTGGAATTTATATCAATAATCAATTCCTTTTAAGTTCACAAATTGGAAGAAAATCAAGAATCAAAATTGACAAGAGATCAGAGTCTGGAAAAAAGCTATTAAATGCTATATTGACTTCTTCAGATATCAAACTTGTCAAAACAGGTGGACAAAATAATAAAGGAATTTAAAACAACGAAATTTGTAATAAATATAATAATAACAACTTCAATAAATTCTAGTCTTAGAATAAACATAAAAGATTGTTTAATTATTATTAATTATTTGATTAACAAAAGATTAAGGATTGCATTTCAAGGAGAAAGAGGAGCTTATAGCGAAATGGCAATAATATTAAAATTTCCAAAATCTACTGCTATTCCATTAAAATCTTTTCATGACGTTTTTGAAACTGTCATAAATGATCTAAGCGATTTAGCAGTGGTTCCTATTGAAAATTCTATTGAGGGAAGTGTAAATGAAACTTATGATTTATTATTACAAGATCAAATCTACATTTCAGGAGAAATCTTTCAAAAAATTAATCATTGTTTAATTGTAAATAGAGATTATAAAGAAATAATAAATGTATATTCCCATCCTCAAGCATTAGGTCAATGCAGAAATTATATTGAAAATAAAAATTTAGAGCCAATTCCACTGTATGATACTGCAGGAGCAGTTAAATTCATCAAAGAAAATAACATGATCAGATCAGCAGCTATTGCAAGCAGAAGAGCAGCAGAAATATATGAAATGAAGATACTGGAAGAAGGAATAGAAGATAAGAAGAATAATTTTACTAGATTTTTTGTTCTCTCTAAACATCCATTAGCGAAACCTTCTGGAAGAGACAGAACTTCAATTATATTTGCACTAGAACATAAACCTGGTTCTTTATATAATATTCTAAAGGAATTTTCCCATCAGAACATAAATCTTACAAGAATTGAATCAAGGCCTACAAAAGAAACTCCTTGGGAATATTATTTTTATGTGGATTTTGATGGTCATTATAATGATGAAAAAGTAATATTAACAATAGATAGAATTAAAATCCAAACGAAATTCTTTAAGTTATTAGGATCATATCAAAAAGGTATTTTTTAATTATGCCTTTCTAGTTCTAATACCAAGAGCAACTATGACGACTCCAGTAATTATAAGAATTATTTGACCAATTAAGGTAAAATTATTTGCCTTAGTAAATGCATAACCATCAATTAATACATCAGAATTTCCTAAATTGTTTATTTCTATAAAATATTCCCCATCTTGCGTAGCTGTTAAATTAAAAGAATAATTAGATGAAGATTCTGTTAAAGTATCAATAGTTTTATTGGGATATGTTATAGACATATTAAAAAGAGATCCAGAAACAGATATAAATGCAGTATTTCCACTTTCCATATTTGGAGAAAGAATATCAATTGAATTTGGTTTAATAACGCCGTCTACATCTACTTTTACTGAAGAATTGGAATAATAAATTGATAAAATCCCTATAGCAATAAAGAGTATTCCTGCTATTAATAAACCATAAAAATAAATTGATTTTGATACCATAGACATAAAATAAAATCAGGGTATAATATTAATAGATTCATATTTTTAAAGAGTTTTATATATCAATTATTAAATATGTAAACATATTTGTTGTTACCATTTCAATTACAAAAATAAACTAATAAAGTAAGATATATGTTAGTCTTTCTTAGTTTCAAACTCAATGATACAAATTTATTTAAAGTATCATAAGTTTTATTTTCTATGAACTATCTTGATTCACATATACATCTAAGTGATGATGAATATTCAAACTATTTAAGCCATATTCTTTTTTCATTGAGATGTTTAAAAATTACAGCATGTTCTGTAACCGTTAATCTTGCAACTTCAAAAAGAAGTTTAACTTTATTTAATACTCAAAAGGATATAATTATTCAATTCATTGGAATTCATCCGGAATTTGCAATAAATGAAAATATAGAAGATTTTATAGAATTTTTTAGTTCCAATTTACAATATATAGATGGAATTGGAGAAATTGGATTAGATCCCACCTATATTAACCAAAATGAACAACAATATTCCATACAAAAGAAAACATTCCAATTTTTACTTGAACTAGCTGAAAAATATAATAAACCAATTTCAATTCATTCTAGAAAATCCCTTGATGACATATTACAAATATTACCATCATATAAAATCAAAAGGTCTTTGTTACATTGGTTTAACGGAAGTAAAAAACAGTTAAAGCAAGCTATGGATATGAGTATTTTTGTGTCATATGGTCCAGTTCTATTATATTCACAAGATAAAAAGGTTCTTTTAAGGAATACAAATAGTGATAAAATTTTAGTAGAGACAGATGGTCCAGTAAGATATTCAAATTGTTTTAATTATCTGCCTTCATCATCAATATCTCATCTTTTTAGTGTAATCAAATGCATAGGTGATACTTTGAATTTGGATTTTGAAAGTTCATCAACCTTACTAAAAAGTAATTCAGAAAATTTTTTATTAAAAAAAATCTAAAGAGTAAGAAAATAATAACCATTGAACAACTATAATATTAATCACCCAAAATAAAAATAAATAAGTTGATCTAAATGAAATGACTGATTTAACACTTAAATTTTTCAGATCAAAGTTTAATAATATACAATAATTTCATTCATTGAGTGCAGTTACATACTCAAAAAAAGAAGTTACTGGATGGGAGGTGGTAAAATCTCCCTTACAGATAAGAACTTGAATGATATATCCGATTGATCCCATCTGAATACACTTTTTGGACTTCCCCATGTATACAATTGATCCCATGTGCCACCACATTTTTCAGGGCCGTTATTGCCTCTTTCTCCAAAGCCACCTTGATCTGTAAATTCATAGACCTTTTCCCATTGTCCATCATTAGTTTTATCAATCCAAAATTCTTGTTTTACTCCTTTGTCTCCTGGCAGATTATAGATTATTCCTTTAATT
>DASVFI010000219.1:0-5661 GCA_036380115.1 Nitrososphaeraceae archaeon
CAAGAAGGTACACAACAGGCAGCAACTAATGCCACAAAAGGCGCTGAAACTTCTGCTGCAGCAACTAATGCCACAAAAGGCGCTGAAACTTCTGCTGCAGCAACTAATGCCACAAAAGGCGCTGAAACTTCTGCTGCAGCACCTCCTACTCAACAAGAAGGTACACAACAGGCAGCAACTAATGCCACAAAAGGCGCTGAAACTTCTGCTGCAGCACCTCCTACTCAACAAGAAGGTACACAACAGGCAGCACCTCCTACTCAAGAATCTACTGAAAAAGGTGGAAATATCTTAGATCAGATATGGAGAACGATAACAGGTCTCTTTAAATAATTTTTGTGATAGAGTTTAATCAATATTTCTAATCAAATATAAAATTACAAGTAAAATTGGTAAAAGTAGTGAACCCGAGAAAAGTACAGGTCCATCGGGAGTAATATCGATAGAGGTTCTAAAATAAGAGTCTAATGTATGGTAACAAATAATACTATATTTAAAAATTACTTATTGTATAACAAATTTATGATATAATAAAAAGGCTAAAACTGATGAAATAATAACGAAATATTTGAAACGTTGTTGATGTTTCTTATAGTTGCATAAAATTATTCAATATTTAAATATGTTTCACTTGATTATATCTGAAATACTAATGATGAGTAAAAACTCGTGGAAGATAAAGTTGAAAGTAGATTTTTTTTAAAACTATAATAAGATGAATATAGAGAATCATCATAACCTCAAAATCTTTTTATAAAGATATATTTAATTTTAAAGGATTTAAAATTCATATAATTATCTTCTTTTACGATTAGAATATCTTAAGGCGGATACTGCCCCGATTACTGCTGCCGCTGTTAAAATACTTATAACTATAAGACTTATAATTCCTCCATATATCTTCCAGAAATTGTCAATGTGTTCAGGTATAGTTAAATCAGGTAAGATATTGATGGTTAAATAATCCAAGTTTTCACGAGGCTCAATCTCTCCTATCTGCATTATTCTAACATTTTTAAACATCAATGGGTATGCAACAAATGATTTAGTAGTCACATTATAATGAATAGGAATAGTGTATATATGAGGATCAATATCAGGTGAGGTTTTTAATTTTACTAAAGTAAATGCTACTCCATCTGAATTGCTTTGGACTTCAGATTGGGGAAAATATAAATACAAATCAGCAGACTGATTGACATCCAAGAAATTAATAACTGGTTTAGATCCAGGTGTAGATTGAACACGTATTTCAAAGGTCTTTTCCTCTCCTTGCCTTGTATCAATTTGTTCAGATGAATTTAAAAAACTTTCTGTAAAGGGTATGTCAAATATCTTGTCGAATAAATCTAACTTATAGCAAGATTCAACATCAAAGATTAAGGAATGAAATAAAATATTGTAATCATTAGGCAAATTTATTCTACGAGTTTTATCTAATATAATATCGACATAGCCAAATTCTTCACCATGCGCTATACTCGAAACATTACCATAAAAAATTGACGAGTAGTTAGTATTTGACGTTAATGGTCTACTACTATTATTTGATAAGGAATGTTGGTATAATGTTTTTTGCCATCCATAACTTTGACTCCAGGAAATGGCTAAAGTATAGAGGGGAAGACTTACTTCAGAATTATCTACAATAGACATTGAATATGTAACTCCAGCTACATTCTCTGGATAATTAACAAAAAATGGATTAGAAAACCACAAAGTCGAATTGATAAATTTCTCTCCAATTACAACATTAGCAGAAATTATATCACTAGGAATTAAATTAGAACTACATTTAGCGGTATTAGCAATATTAATACGGCTTTCATTTGACTTATACATAGATTCATCCACTTTACTTTCAATTATATCATTTTTCATGTCAATATCTCTAAGAACAACATCCGCGTCAACATCTACTATAAAAGATGATAGGAATAATACTAAAATGAATATCAATAAAATTATTAATGAAGCCAATATTAAAAAATCCAAAGTCATATACTAATTATAATTTTTTTTCTTCCTTCTAAACTAACAGACTAGTAATAGATTCTTATTGTTATCATAACACTTTATTGCTTCTTGATATTTACATAGCATATCTAGAGTATTACCTTTGTTTTGCCAATATAATAAGATGATAATGTTTTATCTTCGAAGAAAGGTCTAAATTGAACATCAAACCTGGAGAGATATTTGCAAATTGCTTTATTGTGATCATTTTGCATATTTTGTCCTGTAACTCATGTTCAATAAATTTATTTTTACAAATTGGACACATAGGTGACGGTTCATACTCTAATCACAGATGATCTAAATAATAATATTGTCATATTCTGAACATTATGACTCTTGGGGTTTATAGTTGTATTGTATAACTCTTGATAGATTTTTAACAGTTTCAATTTGTTCTGACACATTTTTAATCTACGTGAGTAACTCATTTCTTATTATTTGATAGACCATATAAAACGCCTGTATATGAACACTGATAAAAACGGACCCGTCAGGAGTAAACTAACAAAATGCATATGGCAATGGAAATAATTATTGTAAATAAAATTCGAAGAAATATGTTTTTGTTTTTTATAATTCTTTTTGTGGAGTAAACTCTTTATTTTTTGTTGTTTTAAAAGATAATAATTCTGTTTTCTCTGAAATTCCTTTGGATTCAGCTTCAATTATTATAATAAATGAGAAAAAGGTTACAATAATTGCTCCTGTTACTAATACAGTTGTTAAGAATATAGGTAATGTTATACCTATAGGTTTTATCAATACTTTATATTAAAAAAATTGATATAAATATTGAAACATGATTTTTACCTAATTTTTTACAGGTAAATATGATAGATAATTATTCAAAAATTAAAGAAGAAAATAATTAGAAAGAGTAGGTGTAAATAAATATTAATCAAAGATAGACTTTGGAGAACAATTGCTGCATTATAGTTGTCTTAAGCATGCTCTTAATAATTGCAACAAGTTAGAGAATAATGAAAAAGAATAATTGGCTATTAATAAAGCTATGGATTAATTAAAAATAATAATTTGTATGTTTTAATATATAAAAAATATTAAATTAATACATCATCATTTTCGATTGTAGTATGTAATAATTCTCCAATTGCATTATGCATTTTAAGAAAGTTTAATCCTTTTTCTGTGGTCTTGAATTCTCGAGTCCCATCAAGATATTCTATTAGATTGTTTTCAATCAAGACAGAAAGATAATCCTTTAATTGGTTATAACTTAGAAAAGCGTTATACATGATTTTTGTCTTGGTTGCTCCTCCATTAGCTGCCTCTAGTATCATTGATACTATTTCGGTTCTACCTCTATATTTCATATTATTAAATAAGTAATTTAATTATATTTGTATAATGTAACAGGAAAAGGTAAGATAATTATAGTAAAAAATTCTAAATATCATTTGCAAATAAACAAAAATATATAAGAAATGGTCATGTCTTAGCGTCTACTAAAAAATAGTAACAGTTGCATATAATGTTCCAATATTATATAACGAAATGAAAGGTCATTTAAATATGTTAGAAATTCTGACAACTACACTACATATATAAAAGAAACTATTTTAGAAGTTATAAAATGTTAAAGATGCTTTGCAAGTATAATAGCAAATTTGAACTAGCAAGTTGCTTAACTCAGCTTCTTTTAACAGCAGGATTCGTTTTCATATTCAGCTCGATCTTACGAAGTAGAATCTTCTATGTAGTAGGAGTAAAAAGATGATAATTATTTAGTATATGTATCATTGAATTATTTGCAATACTAATAATCAAAATTTATAGATGTTAACATTTACAATATAGAAATATAGAAAAAACCTAATACAAACTTAAAAAATAGTTTTTGCTTTCTTACTACAAGTAAAGATATTGGAATATTATCTAGGATGTTATGGATGGAATTATGGAGATATTTCAGAGAAAGGAGGGTGGCTTAAAATTTTTTATCCTAACAAAGATACTAAGAGACTTAGTTACTACTCAGAATTCTTCAATACCGTAGAGATGGATTCCACTTTCTATGAAGAATTTTATTCCAAAATGACTAAAGGTCCATTTTTTGGTATGGTAAAAGCAACTCCTCAGAATTTTGAATTTTCAATTAAGGTTCCAGAAAGAATCACTCATAGAAAAAAATTAGATTTTAATAAAGATGTCATGTTAGATTTTAAAAAATTTCGACAAAATCTCATCTTTATATGCTTCAGGGAAATTAGGCGCCATTTTGATTCAATTACCTCCTAGTTTTAGCATTGATTATTTCAATACTCTAGAAAAATTTTTAGAGAAAATACCAAGAAAGCCAGAAGAAAATGAAATGGATATTACTAATAAACAAATAAGTGATTATCAATATGCCATAGAATTTAGACATCCTTCATGGAATACTTAAGGACCGATGGAATTATTAAAACATCATAATATTGCTAATGTAATTACCGATTCTCCTGAAAAAGAGAATCTTTCATTTTTGTCTAATTCTATAGTCTCATCTTTAGAACACGCTATTGTAAGATTTCATGGAAGAAATACTTCTGGACATTACCGGTATAACTACCTTTATTCAAAGAAAGAACTTGAGCCTTGGATAGATAAAGTGAGAAAGTTAAAGAATCAAACTAAAAAACTTAGAATATATTTTAACAACCATTATGGAGGAAAAGCCATAATTAACGCATTGCAATTTAAGGAAATGAATGGTTTATCATTAAAATATCAAAATTAGTATGCAATAGTGTATTTTCCTATATTATCATTGGGAGTAATACCGATAGTGGTTTTAAAATAAGAGTCTATTTTATAGTAATAAATATTTAATATTTAATATTTAATATTTAAGTATTTTTAAAATTCTAGTTATATAGCTTGAAGTTAATATTTAATTTACCAAATTAATTTTCTATATTATCTACCGCTCCCTGGTAATCCCAATCCTTTCAATGGAGAACGGTAATTACTCTCTTTTTCTATTCCCTCTCTAGTTGTAACTTTTACAATAGTTGTATTAGTGTCTGGTTTAGGGTAAAAGAAGAACGATTGTCCTGATTCTAGTAAATCCATGTTTTGAATATCGCCTTTTCCCAAATTCACCTCTACTCCTGTAAGAGGATTGGTTCCTGTATTGGTTACTTTAACTCTGTACATAGTACCTGAAATATCGGTTTTATCTTTAATAGCATCAATTTCTAACGAGTATGGTTTTTTATCTTGTTCCTTTAAAATAAAAAATAAAACTACTAGTATTACTATTGAGATGCCTATAATTGAATAGTAAATGGTTTTCAATTAGGTTTTATGTAAATCTGTATTGATAAAAAGGATTTTTGTATAATTTAAAAATAATTTAAATCACGGCATTAGAAAAGGTTAAAGATTCTATCTTTTGATAAGATACTAAATTCAAAAAGGATTAGAGAATAATCTGATACATACATGATGAATTGATTTCTGTAGTAAAAGGTTTATGTAAGGATAAAATCACTAAGGTATATTTTATCAATAGCGGATATTATATAGGTTTACTCTTCTACTAAACATCATTTCTTGCTGCATCAATCATGCCATGTAAATGTGCTGCTGCCGTTTCAATATCATTATACTTATATTGTCCCGCCCTTTTTTCTGCAC
>DASVFI010000220.1:0-2409 GCA_036380115.1 Nitrososphaeraceae archaeon
TATGTTGGTGTATAGGTTTAGAGATTTGCAATTGTTAATGAAAAAAGCAGATGCTGTTTTGGAAAGTCCTAAAGTTATTTTTATATATGTATTTTATAATCAATTGAATAATGTCGATAAGGATATATCAGAAGAAAATGATGATGATGATAACTCAAGTACAAATCAAAAATTATAAAATAATGTTAGATACAAATAGTAAAAAATAATTAAAGTTTAAAATTTTATGTTGATGCTGAATTTGAAGATTACCCTTGTGTCCTATTACCAGCAACATTTGCTGTTTGATTAACTATAGCTTCAGTTTGATTACTTACATCATTTGCTGTACGATTTACTATAGATTCTCTTACATCTCCTACAATAGCTGATGCATTCTGAGCCATAGACTCACCCCTCGTTGTAGTTACATTTTCTACAACAGCTGATGATCTATCAGCCATAGACTCACCCATGGATTTAGTGACATTACTTATATTTTCCATTGTTTTATCTTCTTCTGTTGTCTGTGCGTGTATTGTAGAAAAACTTGAGGCTATAGTAATTGCTACTATGCTATATAAAACAAAAATAGATGTTTTATCCATTACAATTTTAACTTAAACTACATATATTAACCTTTTAATTTTAAAAGATTTAGTTATGTTCTTATCCTATAAAATAAATAATAGATTTTGTCAATTGCTCTAAATTTTTTTCTGCATTTAAATGTCTTTTAATATATAAAATATTTTGATCTATGACTCAATAGTTTAACACTACTTAGCGTTTAACTATTGACTCTCAATACTTATATAATAAGATTAGACAAAATGGATAAAATTATTAAATATATAAATAACATTATAAAAAATCACTTTTAGAATTAATACTATATTGAGTTTATATTAGTTAAATTATTGATAATCTTGATGAATATTAGTTTTTTAAAATAATGCTGTTATATGAATAAATTAAACTTTGTTATTTTATATCGATTCATATAATTTATTACCTTTAAACTAGAACCTATTAACATTGTATAAAAGTGATTGATGGTTTGAACTACTTCTTTGGGATTAGTTATTTGAATGATATGAGGTGCATTAGGTATCGGTATCGTCATAGTTTGTGGAAGCCAATAATTGAGTAAATCTTCCCTATCTTTACTTGTTTTTCTCGTTTTTTGCAATCCTCTTATATATAGAACTTTATGTAGCAAGTCTTTGGCTTGGTTTTTTGTAAATGTCCATAATTTCATAGATGGTATTTCTTCATGAAAAAAGGTTTTGGCATCTGTAATTGCTAATTCAAAAGAATTTAAGGGTAAAACATTTGCTATGGTCTCTTTATAATTAGAACCTATTGCCTTTTTCATAAAAATATCTATAGCTTCTTTTTATGTCCTTTATCTTGCATTGGAATTACCGGTTGAAATTCATGTATTATTTGTTGTCCAGTAATTTCATTGTATCCTGTAATGGCAGGTTCAAGCAGAATTAAAGATTCTATATGATCTGGATAATGTGATGCTAATTGTAAAGCTATTGTCCCTCATATAGAATGTCCAACCATGTGAGCTTTCTTAATATTAAGTAATTCCATTATCTTCTTGCAGTCTTCTACATGCTGAAATATACTTGCAGAATTATTTCTTTTGTTAATGCTTTTACCATATCACCTTCTGTGATAATGTAATATGTTATAATTTTTTGATAAAATGTCTGAAAAAATTACTAATGGAATATTTGCATCAGCCATAATCCCTCCATGAATAAGAATAATATTCTCGCTAATACTATTGATACTATTAACAAATTTTTTATTTTTAGATTGAAATATATCATATTCTAATTCTGTATCGTCAAATAATATTTTTTTCATATTTGGTTAGTATAATCAATTATAGTGAATATTCTTTTGCTTTTATCTTAGTTTATTTATAACGGAATTAATTATATTAGATTTATCATGGTTAAAGAACTAAAAGTTAGTAGTTTGAATTAGAATTATAATTATAATAATAATAATAATAATCTTCTTTTTCTAATTGACTATAGATATCAAGTTTTTCGAATGTTTAATAGTCTGTTACTTTTATTAATTAAGTAACTGTTTGATATTACTTTATAATTTTAGATTTTTTTAGATTTAAATTTTTAACAAAAACCAAAGTATTGAAATTTGCATCAATTATATAAATTAAATTTTTTAAATTAAAAATCAATCTATATTTTAAATGATAACAAGCATCTTTAAATAAATTACAAGAATTAGAAAATATTATTTTATCTCTTTCTTTTTTTATTTGATGTAAACTGTTTATAGAAACCCTCCGGCTTGTCTCTATCTCTATTGAACGGTTTGTCTCTATTGAAAGGTTTGTCTCTATTGAACGGTTTGTCTCTATTGAACGGTTTGTCTCTATTG
>DASVFI010000221.1:0-16140 GCA_036380115.1 Nitrososphaeraceae archaeon
TTTATTCAAAAACCAATCAAATCTGAAGAACTAATTAGAAAGTTAGAAGACATAATGAATATAGATATAACTACAATATCTATATAAAGAATGAATAACCATAAAGTATCTAAAAAATTTCTATATCTATAGATTTTCTGAACTACAAAATCGTGTCAAAATCAGTTCACACTCCTCCCAGCCCTTATATTAGTAGATTCAATAACATCTTCTACGATATTGCTCAATATTATATAATTACAAATAATATTTTTATATTGATATTCTTAATAATTTTAAAATTCTCATGAGTAATTAATATTAATAGTGGAGCCCACATTTGATGAACGAGGGTTCGAGTCCCAATCCGAGAATAAATTTGATTTTAAATCTATAATTAAAAATATATAATCTGTTAATTTAAGAGCATAAAATACTATTAAAAAATAAAAAAATAGTTTATCGATTTATCCTATATCCAATGCTTTTGAATCAATAGGATAACCTTTCAATCCGGTATCAAGTATACTTACAAATTTCTTAAAGTCATCAACACTTCCTGCAGTTACTTTTATCTTTCCTAGTTCAAGTGCATCGTCAAGTGTTAACAATCCAGCAATTACTTGTTTAAGTGTAAGTCCATCAGTATTAATAGCGATATCATATTGACTTGGAAACATATTTTTAAATTCAAGAACTGCCTGTCTTATTTGTAGTTTGTAACCTTCATTTGTATCATTCAATTTAATACCTAATGTCATATTCATATCACCACTTTTTGTGGGATCTATTTTGTATCTTGCAAGACTTAGTAGTATATCAGTAGGAGTATTCATTATTCTTTCCTCTGCACCATATATCTTTTCTAAAAGTTTGGGGTCTAATTGTCCTTCTAAAATTCTTGCATCAGTAATATACCAATTTCTAGCACCAGATGTCGGATTCATCCAACCCAATACTCTATACGCTTGTGCTTTAAGTAATTTCGCCTCTTCATTATCTGGATATGCATTTAAGAGATATGTTGCCAATTCAGCAGCCCAATTATATTTTCCTTCTTTAATTGCATCCTTTATTTTTGCAATTGTTTGATTTTGACCACCAAATCCTTCGACTAAATATTTTCCTCTTTCAGTATCTGAAACAGGATTAAACCATGTAGCATCGCCTGTATTCCATCCGACCTCTCCTGTATAGATTCCTTTAACCATCCATGAAACTTGTCCATATCGTTCCTGTAGCCATGGATGGTCTTTGAGATATAGCGGTAGTTGTATTTGTTGTACTAATTCGTCAGGATTAAGACCTTTATTTATATTTCTAATTGTCTGGTCATAAATATATGCTACTCCATCTCTGTATTCTGTTAATATCTTTGAAATATTTTCCTGTCCAGATACTGGTCGCGTATGACTTGGAACCATATATAATGCATTGAATGAACGAAGTTTATCAAGACTATCTATCCATAACGATACATCTCTATATTTAGTGCCTCTCATACTATACAAGTTAGGATATAATTCGTAGATATTTTCACCCACAAAAAGTACTTTTTGATCAGGTAACCATACATAAAGTTCGTCAGGAGTCTCTCCAGGTTGGCTTCCAATTACCATCTTAATACCCGCATATTCTGTTTCTAGAGTATCGTTAAAGGTAATATTGGGAGGTATGAATGAAGTATTACCTGGTTCCAACATTGGACCTATACCATTACTAATGACTCTATCTTCTCCTTCATGTGGCAGGAAGGAGCCTGTCCATCTCATACCGAATTGAGATTGTTGGCTTGAAAGTGCACCATAAGATTTGTAATAATTATCGACAAGAGATGCTTGACCTATTACGGCAACTTTTTGTCCTGCTGCTTCACCATCTTTTACAAATACACCTGCACCTTCGGTGTGGTCTACATGATTATGAGTATAGATTACAGCAACTATAGGTTTGTCTGTTATTTTACGAAATTCTGGTAAAACTTTTTTTGCTTGAACATTATTCTCTCCCGCATCTACTATTATTATACCGTCTGTTCCTTCAATCATCATTACGTTAGCCATTCCATAACCTACTGCAGAATAAACTCCATCAGTCACTTTGATTACTTTAGGAGGAGTAAATTTTTCAGTATGTTTTACTGCATCAGGATTTTCGTGTGGAACATCTGGATAGGGTATTCCAGTTAAAGATTGTAATGATGAAGTATTGGTGAGATTAAGTTGTTGTTGTTGTTGTGATTGTAACTGTTGTTCACCTTGTGTAAAAACGGAATTAATTGTAGGTATTGTTAATATAGTTAAAATGCCAAATCCAATAAGGATCTTTATAGATAATATGTTTGATTTCAACGTTCGTGTATCTTAGTTACTCTATAAAAATTTTTTCTATATTATTCATATAGAGACCAAGGTTTTTTACGCAAATAATAAAACTGATGCATATTTTATTATTTGTGTTTGATCAATTATGATATAATTTACCAATATTTATCAAGACCAAATAACAATGCTGTTTGTGAATAATGATCAATCCAAGAAGATGTCTAATAATTATAGTAATAATAGTAATAAAACACAATCGAATGTAAAACACAAATATTTTTTAGGAATTGTAGGCGCATTTATTCTAGTTTATGCAATTGCATCTGCTGCTACGGTATATTCAGATAGTGGATAATTAGGAGTAATTGGAATAGGACTGGTACATGTACTAGTATTAACAGCAATCATATATGCAATTGGTTATCGTTCTGGTGCTCAAGTTAACCCTGCTGTCACAATTGGACTCGGTAGCATTCTCCATAACACTCATATCAATCTCTTTAGGGGGTTCTCTTTAATTAGGAAAGTTGAATATGAATAATTTTTTTGATTCTTATTATTTTTTGAACTACAAAATTGTGTCAAAATCATTTCACACACCTCCGTTTATAATCATTAATTAATCACTTACTTTACTAATGTAATTTTGCAGCACCAAAAAAAAAATAGAAAAAGAAAATATTGGTTTTATTATCTAATAATATGGATGCTTATTTTTAATGGTATTATCATAATGCTTTTCTTGCAACTATTAATAAATTTGAAATATATTATTCATCATGACAAATGTCATAAATAATATAGACCTTGATAAAATTCAAAATACTATTGATAATGGAAAAAAGGAGAGACAATTCGTTCGTAAACCAGTCAAATTGCACGGAGAATGGAATCTTGATCCAAACTCTGAATATCAATTTAAAACAGAATTAACATATGAGAAAGGAAAACAGACTATAGAAATAGATTCACCATCATTTTTAGGAGGTAATGGCAACAGAGTAGGACCAATGGGATACTGTATTGCAGGAATTACCTCCTGTTTTATTGCTACATTTGTAAGTGTTGCATCAAGTCAAGGAATAGTATTTAACAAATTAAATGTAGATGCAGAATGTAACATTAATTTTGCAAAAACTTTTGATATTGCAGATGAACCTATTACGGAGAGTATTAATTTTTTTATTGATGCAAAAAGTGAAGACAAGATAATTGATAAACAAAAACTTGAAGAATTAGTAAGGATGGCAGAAGAGCGATGTCCGGCTGTTTATAGCATGTCACATATAATAAAAGTCAATGCACAGATAAAATAAATAAATAAATAAATAAAAAAAGAGAATCAAATGTTAAAGTAAAAGAAATACAATATCAAAAAGGGTTAAAATTTATAGATCAATAACATTTCTTAGTCTTATAAAAGCATGTATATCCTTTAAAGTTTGTACTATATTCTTATAATCATAAACTTTATCTATTATGTTACCGAGTCCTGATATAATGAAAATTCGTAGCCCTCCGAGTATATAATACCAACAGTATGTAAATCTAAAGTTCCGTTTAACAATAATTTATGATTTAATTATTGACTTTCTTTTAATTTATCTGTTCCATTATATTTAGCCCAAAGTCCAGGAATATTGGTAATTCTATCTTGTCCTTCTTTTTCGGAGGTAATAAGTTGAACTGTAATATCCTCAAAATATCTATCAAGAACACTATCTCTCTCCCTGGCTAATGGAGGAATACAATAATCTTCTTCTATCCATAAAGCATATCCATCTTTGGGATCAATTTTTGCGTTATCCAAGCCATATTGTAGTGTTTTTCCAAATGGTCTAAGTCTTGATACTTCACCTGAATCTAACTCTTTCCTAAGATCGGATAGATCATTTTTTGGTCTTGCTTTGACTATATATAATGCCATTATTGTTTTGCCTACAACGTTAGTAAGAAATATCTTTTATAAATATCTCTAAAGATGAACTACAAAATTGTGTCAAAATCAGTTAAGAATCTTTCTCTATTAGACATTTACAATGCCATTCTATACACTGATTGTGTGGTATCCTGATGCCCCATCTGGAAATGGCTTTCTTAATTCTGAAGTCTGAATTTTCCCTTTTTTGTCTGTAGCCCTTACTATGATTTTATAATTATCCATTCCTTCTTCTGGAACAAATCCTGCTGTCCATAATACCCATGTGTATCCAGAAAGCGGCTCCTTGATTTTAGCAGTTTTCCATGTTGTACCACCATCAGTGCTAACTTCTACTTTTGAAATGCCTCTGTCGCCTCCAAATGCTATTCCTGCAATTGGCATTCTTTCATTCGATGAGGAAGAAGGAATTTCATCTAAACCTCTGAATCTATTTCTTATTGAAGCTTGTCCAGGTATAACTATGGATGATCCAGTATTATATTCAGCAATATTTGTCCATCCATTTCTCTGCCAATATCCTTCGTATACTTTATCAACTAATTCTATTTCTGTGATCCACTTTGGATTCATCATTCCATATAAACCTGGCACTATAGCTCTAAGAGGAAAACCATGTTTAGATGTTAGTGGAGCTAAATTCATTTCATATGCTAAAATTGTTTCATCCTTAAGTCCTTTATCTAATGGGATACCCACATCATAACCATCAGAACACCGAAATACTATATATTTTACACCAGGAACAATCTTTGCTTTTTCAAGAATATTTTTGAGGGGCACTCCTTTCCAAAGTGCAGTACCTGTAAGGTCTCCACCTATTTTATTACTTATACATTCTAAGGTTACGAATTCTTCAATTGCATGCATAGATCTTATTTCATCATAACTTAATTTTAATGGATTATCAACCATTCCTTTAATCTGCAAATTCCAAGAGTTTACATCTACTTCAGGAACAATCGGATTAATATCAATTCTATAGAATAGATAGGTAGGCGTTATTTCAGAAGCAAGTAATGGCGCAAGTGCTGGATCTTTAAATTCAGATGGTATTGATCCTGATTGTTGTGGTGATGGTAGTAAATTGGGTATATCAGATTGTTGTTCCACTTCTTGTGGTGAAAATAGTCGATTTAATCCAAAAAATATTATTGGAATAGAAACAATAGATGCAAGAATAAGACGAATAAAGTCTCTTCTATTATAATTTTTCTCTTCTTTAGGATTTTCTGTTATTGTTTGTTGTTGTGGGTAGGGCTTCTGTTCTACTTTATCTTTTGGTTTTCTCAAAAACAATGGAAGAATCAACCCGTATGCTATTTGTGATGGAATAAGAGAAATAATGAAAAGTTGAATTGAGATTGTTTGAGATCCACTTCTAACTTGAATTATTGTTACTAATATAAGGGAAATTGTAACTAAGATTCCATAAGATAATGCAAAAGAAGATATAGTCTTTAGTACGTAGTGATTCAAATTAAATTTGTCATATAATTTCTCTAAAAGAATTCCAAATATACCAAAGATTATTGTGGTAACTATTATTGATCCTATAAAAGTAGAATATTTAGCAAGAGGTCCCAAAGCTTCTATTGCTTGAGATTCAAACTCTCCAGGAGTTATTGAAAATAATGTTTGTGATGCAAGTTCCGGTAAAAATAATCCACCAGCAAATACTTTGAGCATAATTGATACAGCTATAGATACAAGTCCTGCAACAATCCCTGCATAGAAGGAAAATAAAACTGACCTACGAGGTCCCTCTGGCACATAATTTATTATAGAATAAATAATTTAAGCTTTCTTTTTTTATATTCTAAAACTAATATCAATAATAGAAAACACTATTATTGATAATAAAACAGTCTTTGTTCTATTCGATATTTAATTACCTTTTTTTTACATTTGAAGAAACATTCTCATTAACTATTTTATTTTTTATCTACTTCTTTCATCTTATTTATCATAAGCATCATATCTGCCATTTCACGTTCGTGTATCTTTATATCATTACCAGTCATATTCAATTGCATTAATGCTCCATCAATATTATTATTCTTAAGATCTATGATTGCATCCATTAAATGCATTTTAGCGTTATCCAATGATGAAACAAAAGTCATGTTGCTTCCTGGCAACATCATACTGTTATTTTCATTATTTATTAACTCACTGTCATAGAGAGGAGGAGTAGTAGTTGCAGAATCTTCATTTAAAGCCAATACATGGATAGAAAGAGAATTTATCAAAATTAATACTAAAACAAAGATTATTAATGAGATCATTTTTATTGATGTAAATTCTTCTTTCCTTTTCATCATTTAGTACTTTGGAAAATATTATTTAAGAATACTATTAACTAGAAATTATCTAATAACGATGCAGGTTTCGAATCCATAATATTAATTAAATTTTTGAAAAATACATATTATGATCATTAAGATTCAATTCATTAATTATCAAAGCATTTGGTAAAACATGTTCTTGTACAATATTAGTACACTCTCACCTTGATGAATTGTTTGGTTTCAAAAAAAATTGCATACTTTAAACTAATAATTTGTAATTAAAAGAACAAATTACATTACTTTTATTTTGATAGTAATTATGCATAGAGAATCAAATTCATATTTATCCATTCGAACTGCATTTATCAAATTACGAAAAAATATTATTGCTCAACCAGCCTATGAAGAAGTAAATACTGAAGAGTCATTAGGACGAGTTTTATATAATAATATTATTTCATCACTCAATATTCCAGTACATGATTCTTCACACATGGATGGTTTTGCTGTTTTTTATGAGGATATAAGAGGAGCTTCACATTTGAAACCAGTGACATTGAAAGTAATAAATGATATCAAACTCGGAAATACTAAAATCGAACATTTAAAATCAAGACAAGCTGCTAGAATTCCAACAGGTGGATATTTACCTAAAAATTCGGATACAGTCATTCCTGTTGAATATGTAAAATATAACGTAATTGATAGATCAGTAAAAATTTTTTCTGAATTTCCCAAAGGATCGTTTATATCTCCTGCAGGAAAGGAGATTTCTAAAAATAAACTATTGTTTAAAAAAGGGCATTTAATTCGAACTCAAGATATAGCTTTGTTACACTTAATTAGCATTAATAAATTAAATGTATTTAAAAAACCGAAAGTTGCAATAATCCCAACTGGAAGTGAACTAACCAATAATATTAGAGAGGTTACTCTAAAAGGAAAAATTCTTAATACTAATGGTCGAATAATTTCTACATTAGTAGAATCTTCTGGAGGAATTCCTGTGGATCTAGGAATAACATCTGATAGTATTAAAAATATCCAGAACAAGATAAAACATGCAATAACTCAAACTGATGTCATTCTTACATTAGGAGGATCTTCTGTTGGACATAAGGATCTCCTTGCAGAATCTATCAATTCTTTGGGAAAGCCTGGAGTTATAGCAGAGGGAATTAAATTGGATAGAGGAAGAGTAACTAAAATTGCGGTATTAAAATCTAAGCCTATTGTGATATTACCTGGACCTATCCAAGGAGCTGTTAATGCTTTCGTTGTAGTGGGTATGCCACTAATTAGATCTTTAATTGGATTATCTTATAATAATAAAGCTATTGTAAATGCTCAAATTACTGATAATTGGAATGCTAGAAAGAAATTTCAAAATTTTGTAAAAATATTATATGTCCATTTATCAATTTCAAAAACTAACAATAGCATAAAGGCTGAACCAATAACTGGAGAAACCTCAAATATGACAGTTATGACTAGGGCAAATGGTTATGTGATAGTACCTGAAAAAATAACAAGTATTGAAAAAGGGAATGATATACAAGTAAATTTACTTTCTGGATTTTCTTTTGCATCTGGCAACCCCATAGACTTTATGTAATCAATCCATTACTTGAATAATCTTGTAGCAAGATTAATCGCTGCTATCGCAACTAAAATTCCTATTATTATTATTATTTTATTATGATCAAATTTGAATGCCCCAAGTCTAGATCCAAGTATACCACCAGCAAGAACAACAATAGACAAGGGTATTATTAGGTCAAAATCAACATCTTTGCTGTTGGTTATGGAATGAGCAATAAATCCGCTTATAGAATTTGTTAGTATAAACAAGCTAGCAGAAGCAGCTGCCTCTTTGGGATTAGCTAAACCCGACATTATCAAGATTGGTGAAAGCCATATTCCCCCACCTATTCCAACAAGACCAGAAATACTACCAAGAAGAGCGCCTAATGGACATGTTATTAGCGTAGTCTTGGTAAAATTCAAATTTATTTTTTTCATCTTTTCATGTTGATGTATTATTCTTTTTCTTCCAGACAATAGCAATGCTGCTGAAGCAGAAAAAAGAGATATGACAAAAACTAGTGTTAATATTTTTTCGGGTAAAACTATAGAACCGCCTATAAATGCAAAAGGTACTGAAACTAACAGAGGAATGGATAATCTTAATGACAGATGACCTGCTCTAAGATAATTAAAAAAGGCTGCCGAAGATACAATAATGTTTAATGCTAGAGAGACTGGTGGAATTGTATACAAATTGACTCCAACAAGAACTAGGACAGCAATATAACTACTTCCCCCAGCAAATCCCACCGAAGAATAAAAAAAACTTATTACAAAGAAGACAGGAGCAAGTACTAATATTAAAATATCATTAATGACCTTTCCCTCCCAACATATTGAATACATGGAATATGTTAGGCAAAAGAAGATCTAAGGATTCTGATACTGCTTTAGTGCTTCCAGGTAGATTTACAATTAAAGTTTTATCCCTGATTCCAGATATTCCCCGTGAAAGCATTGATAATGGTGTTCTCCTTTGACCATATGATCTAATTGCTTCAGAAATCCCAGTTGCCTCTTTATCAATAACCATTTTAGTAGCCTCTGGAGTTACATCTCTTTTACTAAAACCAGTACCACCTGAAGTTATTATTAGATCTGCTTTTTTCTCATCGGTATATTGGATAAGATATTCCTTAATTTTGTCTATACTATCAGGTAATATTTCATAACCGACAATTTCAGTAGTAGTAGCATAAATATTTTTTAATCTATCACTGATCATTCTGCCTGATTTGTCAACTCTTGTACCATTAAAAGTAGAGTCGCTTATAACAAATATAGCAACAGTAATTTTTTTATCAAGATTTTTTTCAATAAAATCTCTTTTACCTCCGGTTTTATCTAACAATTTTATGGATTCTATTGATAAATGTTCATCTATTGGTTTGAGCATATCATATACAGCAAGAGCAGCAACACTACAACCAGTTAATGCTTCCATTTCCACTCCTGTTTTCCATACACTTGTAACACTAACTTTGATTTCTATAGATGATTGATATAACAACAGTTCTGTCGAAATATGATCTATAGGAATAGGATGACAATAAGGTATTAATTCCCACGTTTTTTTTGCTCCAAGTGTAGCTGCAATCTTTGCAGCTTCAATAATATCTCCCTTAGGTGTTTTTTCATTTTTTATTAGATCTATACTTTCATGGCTTACTTTAATTATTGCTTGTGCAGTAGCTAACCTTAACGTGTCTCCTTTTCTGGATACATCAAACATTCCTTTGTTGTAGATATTTGTTTCATTCACTTATCATAACACCTTCTACCCATTCAGAATTCCCAGATTGCATCTTTTCCTTTTTCCAAATTGGACACCTTTTTTTAATAATATCAATTCCATAACTACACGCTTCAAATGCCTCTTTTCTATGTTCTGATGAAACTCCAACTATAACACTTATCTCTCCAACCTTTAGATATCCAATTCTATGTATTGCAATAAATTTTTTAATATTCCAATTCTCAAAAATCTCTTTTTCAATTTTCTTTAATATTTCTTCGACCATTTCCTCATAAGCTTCGTAAAAAATACCCTCTACTTTTCCCTTAGAATTATGATTCCTGACAGATCCTGTAAAAAAAACAACTGCACCAGATGAATCATCTTTAAGTTGATCTAAAATTTTTAATTGATCGATTACATCTTTTGTTATTGAAATCATAATTATATCTCTACTGTTTTTATCCTCCACTTATTGGCGGTAATATAGCAATTTCATCGGATGAAGTTACGTTGACATTTTCATTACATATTACTTTGTTAACAGCAAATACAAAATTTATCTCATTCATATAGAGAGAAGGATATAATTCTTTAAGGCATTTTTCAAGTTCCTTCAATGAAATGGAATTATCATGGATAGGAATAATCAGACTATTACTTTTCAATGTCTCTCTTAAAATTCCAAATAATTTTATGTTTACATTTCTATCTTTAGAAGAATTCAATGTTGGTCAACCACCTATAGTATGCATAAGATTCAAAGTAGGTCTAAGTTCATTGATTCTAATTAGTTTGACTATTCCTTCTGGTTTCTTTTTATAGCAATTTACAATGTAATCTATAATTTGTTGATCAGTTGCCTTTGCATTTCGAATCATTTTCTTTAAATCATATCCTTCTTTTTCAAAAAGACAAGTAAGAAATCTTCCATCAGAAGTCAATCTTATCCTATCACAATTTGAACAAAAAGGCTCAGTAATTGATGGGATAAATCCAATTTTTCCTTTTCCATCGTCAATATTATATACAGTTGCAGGATCAGATGGACAAGAATTATTTTCATCCAAAGAAATAACATTATCAAAACTAGATTCTATTATTTTTATTATTTCTTTTTTAGTTACGACAAGATTATAATTCCAGATACCTGATCCATCAAGGGGCATAAATTCTATAAAACGTACAGTTATTCCTGTATCTTTAGCAAACTTTACAAAGTTAATTATTTCATCATCATTCCAATTTCGAATTATTACGGTATTGATTTTTATTTTTAATCCTAATTCGCTTGCTTTTTGAATGCTTCTAAGAACTTTATTTAAATTAGAAATGCCGTTTAAAGTTCTAAATCGTTCTTCTCGAAAAGTATCAAGACTAATATTAAGTGAACTTAATCCTGCTGATTTTAATTGATTTATCTTTTCCTCTAACAAAAATCCATTAGTAGTCATACTAATGGATTCTATATTCTGTATCTTTATCAAATCTCTGATTAAATTCTCTATTGATGGTCTCAGTAATGGTTCTCCACCAGTAAGTCTTATTTTTGTTACACCTAGATTAGTAAATATAGAAACTATTCTAATTATTTCCTTAAAACTTAAAATTTCTTTACTATCGATCCATTTAATGTTACCATTTGGCATACAATAAATACATTTCATATTACATTTATCAGTTACAGAAATCCTTAATTTTCTGGCTAATCTATTAAAACTATCTTTCAAAATTTTATGAGACTTAGTTGGAATCAATTCCCTTCACTATTGACACATTGTTATTAAGTAATGATGTTACCATATCATTTTTATTTGTGTTGTAGTTGTTCAATTTTTTGTTCGAATTCATATCTCCACCCTTCTGGCAGATCTCTTATTTTTATTGCTCGCCTCATCATTTCAATAATGTCTATATGGTTCTTGCTAATATAAAGAGAAACAATATCTTTCACTGTAACATTATTTTTATCTCTTTTGATATTCTTTATTTTGTCACCTGTTTTGACTTCTCCTTCTTTTAATATCTTAAAGTAAATACCAGGACGACCACTTGTCATAAATCTTCTAATTACATCCATACGTCCAAATCTTACACCAAGCTTATAGCATGGCATTCGAGGTTGTGTTGCTACAATCTTAGCAGATCCTATTTCAAACTGATCACCTACATTAACAGCATCCTCCAATAATCCTTCAGTTGTAAAATTCTCTCCAAACATTCCCCACGTGAGATCCATATCAGGAAATTGTTTACGCCAGTAATCATAATGTTCTACTGGGTAAGAATATACTGCCTTATCAATTCCACCATGTACTGTCAAATCAGCTTGTCTGTCCCCATCAAGATTAAGCTTTCGCAACATAATAGGACCTTTGACTGGATCCTTGAAAATTGCAGTATTTATAATTTGTCCATTGTAGAGTACTTTTCTTGGTAATCCAACATTTACAGAAAGTACTTTCATGGTTAAATATAGATATTATTTATTACTTGTGATAAATATTGGAACATATATTCTTAAGTAGATTATATTATACATAGAATTAATCTAAATTTTTGCTTATTGTGGTTGATGTCCTTTTACCTATGACATGGCATAAAAAAGCTGCAGATAAATGTTCTTCGTATATGTCTTCTTTTCGCATATTATGAACATTGATAGCATGTTCAGAAATACGTTCCAATATTTCATCTTCTGTTTTTCCCTCTACGAAGAAATCACATTCTAATCCTGACTCTTTGCAAGATAATTTTATCATGATACGTTTTCTAAAATATGTTAAACAACTAAATATTAAAGCATTATGATTATCTTAATAGACCATTTTTAAGAAAATTACCGTTGAATTCAGCTCCATGTCATAGTCGAAGCCCTCAGAACCCATCTAGCTAAAAAGTTAATTATCCTTCTATAACTAAAGTTATAAAATGTAATAATTCATGTACATAAAAATATTTCAGGTACATAAAAATTCTTTATTTACCCTTCAATTAAAATAAGAACTATTGCATAATAAGAATATTTAAAAATAGTAGTTTTTATTCTATTATCAGAAGGACTACTATTATCTATTTCTTTACCATTCTCATAATCTGTCTTAATCTCTATTTCTTTGTCTAATATTTCCATTATTGATACATCAAAGATATTTCCAACACTGTATTGTTTTGTAAACTCATTTACTTTATCAATTAATTCTGGAACTATTTTTCCATATACATAAAACCTTTTATGATATTGCTTCATGTTCTTTAGGATATTTTCTCTGAATATTATATCTTTGAATATTATAATAAGAGAACTACAAAATTGTGTCAAAATCAGTTCACACACCTAGTTTACAATCATCTATTAATTATTTACTTTTACTAATTTAATTTTGCGAGGCCGAAAAAATTTATGAGGATATTGATTTCCTCATCGAATAAAATGAATATAAAGATATGACTCAGCTTTTACTTATCCATCCTATTATTATTACGTCAATTTTTGTTGTGTAATGATATAATCAATAGAATTCAATAATATTTTCCAAATTTAATTCAAAAATAATTGCAAACATAGAATACTTACTACTGAAATTGAAAAAATCTAATACATAATAAAAATTCTGAAATCAAAGACTTGTTATTTGATTTTTGTATAGCAATCCATCTAAACCACGGAAATTTTAAACACTTAAGTAAGCTGGTTTGGAAAAATAAATCATATGAGAGAAAATAATGAAATATTGAAGGATAATTTAAAAAAAGCAGGGAATTATGATGATGAAACCTTGGAAAACATGAAAAAATATTATAATATTAATGATCATAGAGGTTTAATAAAATATATTAGATTAAATGGATTAGAACATTATGAACATTATGATATAAATGATGCTGAAATAAAATCTCAACAGTCATCTTAATTATTTATTAAATTATATTAAAACATAAGTTCTTTAACCCAAAAGATTTTGTTTTGCACAAATGGCAAAACCTGCATGTGCACAATCATCTAAACCACACATATTACAAAATGGAACACCATCAGTAAACACAACCTCAATATCTAAATTGTTAAGATTATCATGAAGTAACAATTTGTTTTTTTCCCTTTCAAATACTGTAAGTGTTAATTGATTATTTCTTTTAACTTCACAATTTCCATCTTCAATAGACGACCAATGACTAAAACATTCTATGCCCTCTTCTACGTTGTTATTTTTAATTTCAAGTATGGCAAAATCAACCTTTACCCTGTTGCCGATTTTATGTGATATTGGCATTAATTTATTGTTCCTTTCTCCCTATTCTTCTTTCAACTAGAAAGAATTGAAATTCATATAACAATTTTTTATTACTATTATAATAATCGATATACTATTTGAAAGTATGTTTTACAACAGTAAATAACTATTTGATATAATAAAATTATTTAACTGTCTGCTAAAGTAATATTCCAAAAATTTCTCTCATTATTTTAATTTTTGTTACGATTATACCAACATGTATCTATCATTTTTAAAAATATGTTTTTTGAACTGCAAGATTGTGTCAAAATCAGTTCACACACCTCGATTTGCGATTATCTATTAATCATCATCTGCTTTTAATTATCTAATTTTGCGACGCCGAAAAAATAAAGGGAAGAGGGATGTAATCATTCTCCAATAAGATGGAAAAGATATGGCTCATCCTTTACATCCTATTATCATTACATCATTCGTTTTGTGTAATGATATAATTATATGGTTTTTGTATTATTTATTATATTTGGTAGTTTATCTGCATGTAATATTACAAGATATCAGATTATCAATAACTTTTAATATTATGTTACCTAACCCTCTTATAATGAGAATTCTCAGTTTTAACAGGTGAATTCATTATTTTTTTGAACAAAATATTAGAAAAATTTAAGTATCCATAAAATTTTAGAATTTACTATTCTTTAAAGTTATATTATAATACGAGGATTAGAATACAATATATCTTAAAAAAGTGGTAATAATAATTTTACAATTTATCAATTTCAATTATTTAATTTTCTATGCTACCATTATCATAAGTAAATCTTATGATATTAGAAGTTCAAGGTAATTATAAAATAAAATTTTTTGATAAAGAAATCTTTACGGAAAAATAAATACAAATTCTGTACATTATTGAAGGAAAGCAATGCCTTAAAACAAGGCTTTAACTGTATGCAATTCGCCTTACCTTAAAAAAACCCTTCCTCATTTTTTTATTACTTCTCTATTTTACAGTAAGCAAACAAATTCTCTAAAAGCTTGGATTGATTGTGTAAGATTTGCTTTAAGGTAACACATTCCACATTACTTTTTATTGATACTTAATTGTGTAGTATCAAAATCAAATATCATTTTATTGAATTTTATATTAGAAGAATTGTACATCTTTTGATATATTATAGATATTTTTTCCAAGTTCAAGATATTTCATATTCTTCCATAGTGAAGATAATAAAATCTAATAGAGAGAGTTATCTTTACCTAACCATTAATAAGTTAAAATTAAATAATTTCTGACATCGGATAAATTAATATATTATGTTACCGAACCCTGTTATAATGAGAACTCGAAGCCCTCCGAACCCTTATTGCTATACCAAATGTTTTCAGTAATATCCTCTTTCTAAATAGGAGAGTATATACCAACTGCTAAATTATCAAGTTATGGATAGAATTATATTGAATTATTCTTAAAACTTTAAGATTATATGATGTTAAAAATTTTAAGTTTTTTATTTAGCATTATTGCTATCAGCAGTATCATATTATTTTCTGCAAACTCACCTTCTATCTCTTCTATTTATGCTCAAGATACTCAATACTATAACAATAACACAAACGAAAATAACAATTCTTTACTTTTAAATGAACTGGAAAACATAAAAAATATACTTGAAAGTAAGGTAACAAAACTTGCTACAGCTCTGCAAATTGCCAGTAGTCTACCACAAGTTTTACAACCCCCTGATGTAAACTTGATAGATCCAAAAGTTAATGGCATACCAGAAGATGCAGATTTAGAAAAGAGAAAAATAGCTAAAATACTGTTGGGTCAATTTAAAGAATTTTCAGCAGTTGTATTTTTATTAAATAATGGAAATGTATATTTTGACGAACCGTTTGAACGTCAATTAAATCGAACTACAACAAATCTTTCTTTTAGAGACTATTATCAAGCAGTAGAACAGACTAAAAAAACTTACTTGAGTGATGCAATTATTTCTATAACAACAGGAAGAAATCTGGCAGTAATTGCTACTCCAGT
>DASVFI010000222.1:0-23948 GCA_036380115.1 Nitrososphaeraceae archaeon
GCTCCTACAGTAGATTTAGCCGAACAAACAGCAAATGAATTTTTTGAGCTATAATATTTTGTTCTATTAATTGTTATGTCATTAAATATTTGAGTTTATTAGTGCAATGGACAAGCTTACAGCTATGTTCCTCTTTTTTAGCAGTTATTCCATAAATTTGCTAATTTCTGAATAATAGTTTCATATATGATGAATGTAGATATTCTTTTCCTTTTGTAGATTTGAGAAGTACCAAATCCTTCTTTGAAAATTTGCATCATGCTTGTACATAACAATAGTTGGCAAAATTCATTTTAATTTCTAATCTATAGAATTATGATATGATTTTATTCCTTAATTCATATATCAGCGTAAGGATTTAATTTACTATAAATAAGAATTCTTTATAATTATCTAACATAAACTAAGATTTTAATTCCCTTTTTTATTAATCAATTCCGGTTCCGAATTGAATCATTTCACTCCTCTTCATGTAATATTGCATAATCAAATTAAATTGCATTCATAGAAGTAAAATAAAGATGATATTATTTTATAATTTAAAAGACATTTAGACATATAATTAAAACCCGGCATTTGGTCAGTTGCAAAATCTATTCCCTTTCCTTTAATAATATGATTTAATAGAAAAATTAAAAAAATACAGGATTATAAAGTATTTATTTAATAATTTTTTGGAGACAAAAAAATGGGGATAGTATTGAAACAATAATTAACATAAGTAAAATATTTTAAATAATTCTTCTTATGATGACTAATTATGGAAAATAATTCTAAAGAATACAAAGGAAAAATTGAAATTCAAGGTAAAATATTTTTAGATCAATTTTATACCTTAGGAGGCGAATCAGATGCAGAGACAGTTAAAATTAGCTTGACTATTGATACAGTAGATTTTGAAAGAATAAAAATATGAAGTGGCAGAATAATATTAGAGTATATTTTGATGCATTAATCTAAACTCACGCTTAAATACTTTTTATTGCTATAAATTTAGACATTTATTTTTTTATTGCTATCAATATTATCTATTTTAACTAAATTTAAGAGATGTTTATATATATAAAATATAAAAATACTTTCAACTTTATTATCGAAGTATCTTTTCAATCATAGATGTATTATTATCACTTCCATATGATGATGTATTATTATTTGTTTTAACTGATTCCTCTATTCTGAAGTTGTAATTAAAGGGGAATCCTCATTTTCTGATGTTTCATTTTTATTTTGTGCAAAAGTAATTCCTACTAAAGTTATAGATAATATTCCAATTGTAGAATCGTCAAGAGAGTAATATAAAATAGATTTGTTTCATTACATATTTTTTATAAGAAGCCTTTTTAAATATTGTCTTTGAAAAATAATAAAAGTTAAACAAAGAGATAATAATATTTCTATATAGCCATTATTTTGCATTATTATCAATATTAATTTGAGTCCTATTCTTTGTACACCGTTTTGCCTTCTCCTACTACTAATGTAGGATAACTGGTTATTGAAAAAGGGTCTCCATTCCAAACAATCAATGATGCTTTAAAACCTTCTTTTATTTGACCTAAATTATCTATTCCTAATATTTTTGCAGCTTCTGAAGTAATTTTTGATATTGCGTTGGATTTAGATAAACCCAATCGTAATAAATGTCTCAATGTATAAAATATATTTCTTTGAAGGATAATAGGATGGTCACTCATAAGAGAAAATCTAATTTTTGATTTTAATAATACTTCAGCATTTCTCCATCTATCATGCTTTAGTTCTGTTTTGTTAGAAAAGGAATCCATTGGGCCATAGATGACCGGTATTGAAACTGCTTTTAATGCTGCAAAAACCTCTTCTCTCTGAATACCAAGACAATGATTCGCAATAGCCTTTATTCCAAATTCTTTTACTAATTGAACTAGTATTCTAGCATCATCTTCTTTATGAAGATGGACCATCAATTTGTGTTTGTTAGAAAGTATATCTATGAATAATTCTGTTGTTGGGTCTATTTCATCAATAACTTTTTTTTCTATTCTCAGTAGATTCTGCATCTTTCTAGCCTTGATGAAATTATCTCTAATCATTGCAATAACTCCCATACGTGATGATGGTCTATTTCCTTTCCAGTCTATTCTACTTCTTGGATTATATCCCAATGCAATTTTAATGCCTATATCCATAAGATATGCTTCTTCAATATCTTTGGCAAAATTCCTTATTAGAACAGCCTTTCCTCCTATAACATTACTACTACCTGGTAATACTATGGAGTACAATACTCCACTTTCAATAGAGTCAGAGAAAGATGAATCATCCATATATATACTATGTATAGCATTTGCCAATGGATAAATGGAATCCATATGCTCATTATCCTCTGCTTCACCACTGGGTTCACCTGACCGTACTAGTCCAATATGACTATGAGAATCAATAAATGCAGGTGTAACAACAATATTTTCTCCTTCTGCAATTATTTCAGCATTGTCAGGTTTGTTATTGCCAACAAATTTTATTTCATCATGTTCAAATCCTACAAAATAATTTTTCTTTTCATCTATACCATCAAATAAAGTATTTGCTTTTATAATTTTCATCTATCGTATGTGATACCTTAATATTATTAATAGCAATTAGATGATGTCATTTATTTAAAATCGTTATATAACTGAGACTATTTCTAGAACTATTAATGATCAAATTTACTTTAAGAATATACATTGTTATATGCAAACTAATAAAAGGTAAATACAAGCTAATAGTATCTCTACAATAGACTCTTATTTTAGCACTCTATCGATTTACTTCCAACGGGAGAACTGCAAAACTGCTGTTAATCTAAAGACTTGTATTATTTGAACAGGAATATCAAAAAAAATATTTATTTGTTTTTTATAGTTTTATGCACACATTGCGATGCATATTTCAGCAGATTTCGAACAAGGAGATTTACAATCAGTTTCTACTTCTTTTACTTGTGGACTATAGGTCATCGTAGTACTCTCATTGTCAACAACAAATTTTTCTCCTTCTCCACTAACATTATCAAGTTCAGGAAATATAGCCGCTAGTAGTGCATATACTAAAGTCATCATCAAAACAAATGAAGATGGAATTGCACTAATTGGTCTATTTTTCATAGTACTTTTCTTCACTATTATATATGCTATAGAAATATAAAATAATTTTGGTCTATAATGGACAATTATTCTCTAATTAATTTCTAAAAAATAAAAAGAACTTTCTTCAATTTTTTATTTTAAGATATGTTGAATATAGAATGTCAAAATGTTATCTCTTTTAATATATTAAATTAGTCAATTTTTCGGCGCCTCAAAAATTGTAATTTTTTTACCTGGTATGTATATTATCTTTGAAATTACTATTAATATAAAAGAAGATAAAAAATCTTTAATAATTATAACTAGGATGTATCATATGAAAACTTTAAGACTATTAAATCTTCTTTGTAATAGAACCGATAATGATGATGATAATAGTCATAAACTAAATGAGACTTTTCTTACCGTTGAAAATGGTTTATTTCATATATTTGGACCTAAATTTATGATGAAGGGAAGTTACTGGAACATAAATGCAGATATTCAATTCAATGGACAAGCTATAATGAGTTTTTTTGGTGGAGAGTTAGTACGCAATCTAAGCATCACCAAATACTTTAGGAATTACATTGTTAAGGAAAATAATATTTATGACAGACCAAAAAAGATTAATTTTGTTACAAATAATGCAAATTATGTTTTGACTTTTGAGATAATATAAATTACATAATTCTTCGTTAAGCATTAAACAATATAAATTATGGATTTAAATTTAATCAGTTAAAACTAATTATTATTTAGCAGTTGTATAAACTTTGTATGGCAAATTATTTTCCAGATCAATATATTTCCATTCAGTTTCTTTTATCTGCATTTTATGAAATTGTGATTTTAGTGTAGGATGTAACATTTTATATACATTATTTCCTACAGAAATTTTGTTTGGTCCTGTTAAGGAAGTCATCTTTGCTGCTACATTCATAGGATATCCTATCAGATCAATCGGTGCGCTTTTATCATATCCATATTGTATAGCTAAATTCTCTCCCTCATCTATTCCTATTTTAACAGCTAATTTTGGATAATGATCTTTATCTTTTTCTAAAATTGGATTAATACCATCTTCTATTACGTTTATCATGGATTTAGCACATTGGAATGCAGTATCACAAGATAGATACTTATTAAAACCACTTGAAAAGAACGCAATAACTGCATCTCCTACGTACTTTAATACAAATCCATTATAACTTTCAACAACGGATGACAGTTCATGTGAAAAGACTTTGATTATCTTTGCCATTCTTTCTACTGGTAAAGCCATACTCATCTTTGTCGAACCTACTAAATCAGCATACATTACAACCAGAGAAAGTTTAGAATCAACGTGATTGAGAAGAAAGTCTTGTCCTCTCTTTATTGATGTATTGTATTGATAGCGCTCGTGTAAAACACTCCAAAGCCTATCCTGTCTTTGTGAGAGTAATGTTTGTAAATCATAAATAGTTCTATTTTCGATAGATGATAAGGTGGTACTTTCCTTCGTATGCCTGTCTGTTTTGTTATATGTGTTAGTATTTCTATCATCAATCATTCTTTCTATTATTTTTTCTCTAATGTCCTCCTCCTCTTCTTGATTATTCTTCTCTAGATTTACTGATCTTTCTTTTTGTATCTTGTCACTTTTGCGCTTGATAGTATTATAACTAACATCTCTTTCATATTTTTCATTTGTTCTATCTTTATTGTCCTCCATTAAAAGACCTTAATTAGATCAGTTAATTAACTATTTAGATGAGAGTTAAAGAATACACAACAATTAGAAAGAAAACAATTGAATTGAATTTTACTCCAAAATTTGGTTTTGTTATCTCAAATTAAAAATTGAACATTGAAATCATGACTATTCAACTCCTAATGACTCATATCGACTCTTGAAGAGGATTTCAAAATTAAAAAAAATACAATAGCAGCTAACTACTAAAATACATTATAATTGTATTTAATTGGTAGCTAGGTTGTTTTTTCTATATTATTTGCTAACTGCAGATATAATTTTTGGTAATAGTATATCAACAGCCATTGGAGTTTTTTCTACATACCATTTCTTCATGGATTCTTCTTCTTGTAAACTTTGTTTTAATAATGATATTATCTCCTGTTGTGGAATTTCATTGATTCTTTGTGTAATTGCTATTAAAGTTTCATACGCTATAATCTCTGCACCTTCTGCTATTGCATCTTGTTTTATATCCATTAATTCCATCTCTTCAGGCATTGGGTTATCTTTTTTGTCATCTGTTATTGATTTTATAGTATCTTTCATCATCTTTTTCATCATCATGGTAGTAGGGGGAACTAGTTTTGGTAGGTCAGCCTTAGCATCAGTTGGTTCTCCTCCAAATTTTGTAACTATTTGTCTTAACCTATCTTGATGATTGTGAGTTTCTTCTAAATGTTGATGTAATCTTTCCTTTAACTCTGGAATTGGTGTATTATCAATTCTGGATGTTATTCTATCTATTGCTGCATTTTCTGCAGATAATGCTTCATTTATAAATTCAACATATTTTGATTTAACATCTCCTTGTGACATTTTCAGTATAGATATGTTTAGTATAACATTTAACGATTCAACTGTCTTAGAAATATCATTATAATACATAGGATTAGATTAGAATAATAATAGTCATTATAACAAGTAAAGTTAATTTTGCAATTCTTTATGTTATTTTCAAAAAGTTATAATCATCAAATAAAATTGATTGTTATAATCAATAGGTGGTAGTTCAGAATTTTATGATGTGACTAGCCGATTAGTTCAAGGACGAAAATATAAAAGAACTTGTATAATATGCAATGATATTGCCAAAATAAAAAATCTCTCAATGACCATATGAAAAATGAACATGGATCATAAATTAAAGATATAACTTGCAAAATTAGCAAACTAATTAGCGAGTATTTGCAAAGTATACAATTTTCAACAATATCTTTCAGTTTAAGTTTCAAAATAAAAACTTCATTCTAAAATAAATAATTATGTTAGAATCAGGTATTGATTTTATTTATCATTTTTACTCAATAATAAGATACAAAATCTCTTTATCGTATTAATAATGGTGTTTCATAATATATAGTGACAACTATTGTTTTTTTATTTTAGTAACATTATTCATTATAATACCAGTATTGTTTAAAATCATAACTCAAGGATTATGTTTTGCCTTTTGCAATCTTGTAAATATCCCTCCTGTTACTAAGAAAGCCAAACCACCTACAACTAAAAATATCAGATCAAATACAAATGGTTTTGCAACATTTATAACATGGTGCATATCCAATATGTGATGATTAATTATTCCTTCAATAATATTAAAACCACCAAAACTAATAAAGACTAATCCTTGAATGACCATCATTCCCATTCCTTCATTCTCCTTTACTTTTTATTTGTAATTATAAGTGTACAAAATAAAAAAATATCATAAGTGTAAATTTTGTATCAGATTAATATGCATAACAAAAATAACAAAATTAAAGGTTTTGAGATTATTCAAGAACGTATTGATGTAATCAAGTGGCATTGGAAGATTTTGGATTGCAGGTATAACTGATAGATAAGTAATTAAATCTTAAATAGTTTAATAGTGAAATTGTACTGTTCAACTACGACTCTATTTAACAGATCTTTCCAGAAAGAAAGAAACCGTATAGAACCATAGCATTCTAAAATAACTAATCCCAATGAAAAGGAGGGCTATAGCAATTAAATTACTTTAATAATATTGTTAATTAACAAAGTTAATCAAATAATAAATAAAATAATTTACTAGAGTTTTTACTTACCTCCATCTGTCTCGAGTGCTGTGGATTTGAAAAAATAGTTTCATCCATATCATGGCCTTTCTATATACGTAGTTGTTGATTGCTATGTATATAGAAGGCTATGACAATACAATTGTTAACTATTTAATTAATTCATTAAATTATCTTAAATTATTAAATAGCATAATTACTAACATTTAGTGACTAAAGGCCGCCTTAGCCTGCTATTATTGCTCCATTACCATATCTAGCCATGAGTTAATAATGGCTATGGCATTTATTATTAATAAGATAATTTATATCAAATTGCTAAATAAAATGTTGATTATCTTTTTTATTACAAGAATAAGACAAAAACGACAACCCGAGTCATAGCCTACTACTGCTATTTCTGTTCTGTTCCGTTGCATTACTTCTATTATAGTAGCAGGTTATGGCTTCCCTTTTTATCTTTTATCAACAATTTAACTCCAATTATTAAATAGTTTAAGATAGAATATATTATTACCAATCAGCCGGAAGATTCCAACAAATCTCATGATACCTATTAATAATAGCCTTTTATTGTTATGAGACGAACTCCTTTAACGGCAATGGCATTTACTTATTTATATGATTTATCTCTAATTACTCAATAATTTGTTGATTATATTTATTCCACAGAAAAAATCGTCTAATTGCATCCTATGGCCATATCCTCACCTACTAACTAGATGAACTCATCATAGGCTATGGCATTTTACAAATATGATGTTTATATAAAATATATGTATTTAATTATTAAATAATTTACATCATATGAAGAATATATGCACTCTACAAGTTCAGATAAGCCTTCATCTAACAAAAAAAAAGAATGGAAAGACCTGCTAAATGAGTCAGTTCATACAACCGATGACGTAGATATAGGCGACATATACGCAGTAAGCAAAAACTTTGTAGTTGTAATGAGAGGATTAATAAATATTCATTATTATTATATTCCCATAAGTAAGGTTGAAGGGTGGGATGGTAAAGTTTTATGGCTAAAAATAACAGAGAAACAGGTAAAAGAAAATTATGAAAGAAATATACTTCCTGATCCCAAGCAATATTATATCAAAAGTTATCCCGACTATGATACTAGTTATGTTGGTTATTTCTATTCTGTACCTATGATTCCTCCCAAATATGCGGATCAGACTCAGACTCAATACATTAAAGAAACAACACCTCAGGAAAATGTTCCGATGATATACAAATGTGATTTATGCAATGAGGTCTTTAATTCAGAAGATGAATTAGATAAACATATGGATATCGCTAAACATTAAAAACTACTATTATGTCTTTTTAATCATTACATAATAAAAAAACTAATTTCGTATTTTTTTATTTTAGATTTTTGATTAATTATTAAATCCTCTACTCTAGGATATTAATTCAAGTATCTTGTTATATAGGTTATTTTACACCATATTCTGATAAAAATATGTCTATTGAAAATCAAAATGCCATAACAACAACACCTACAACAGAGCAAGAAGAATAAGAAGAAGAAGAGTTTGAAATAGAAATAAATATTGAAGTAAAAAGAAATCAACTTTTCATAAAAAAACAATAAGAAAAAGAGAATAATTTTAGTTGATGACGAACAAGATACACTTATTACTTATGAAGCATTTTTAAAGAATGATGGTTATGAGGTAATTTCTTTTACAGCCACCTTTCACTTCATTGAACCATATCAAAAACCTTTCAAATTTTAATGACCTATTAGGAGTACCTGATTTACGAATGAAAAATGTGAATGGACTTCAATTACACCAACAAATAAAGTCTATAGACCCAACAATTAAGATTCTCTTTGTAACTGTTTTAGATATATTAGATGAATTGCTAACTATAGCTCCTGGCATATCAAAAGAACAAATTATAAGAAAACCTGTTGATGAAAAAATTATTTACTCTTACTGTAAAAAACTGTTAAGGTAATAAAAAATTCTAGATAACATTTATTCTAAGATTTTTATAGTTAAATGGCTTATAATATTATTATGTATTTATTTATATCTAATTATTATAAATTATAATACATAATAACAATTACAATGGAAAATGATAAAGACATAAAAATTGAAACAGAGGAAGAAGTAGGATTAGATGACAAAATAAAAGCCGGAGCAAAAGCTGTAGGTAAAAAAATGGGTGACACTGATAGAGATACTGGTGAAGAATACGAAGCAGAAAAAGGAAAAGAAAGAGTATTTGATTAAGAAGATAAAAAAGTGAATCCAAATGAATAACAAATTAGTATACAACAAAATATTTTCAATAGCTCCAGGAATAGCAGCAGCAATGTTTGTAGTTGCAACAATTTTTTCAATGTCAACTTTTCATATTGTTTCAACATTTGCACAATCTGAGGAGGGAGCAAATCAAACTATGGAAAGTGCAAGTCAATCCGCTAACCAAACAGGTGAGGGAGTACAGCAAGGTGCTAGCGATGTAGCCTCTGGTGCAAGTCAATCCGCTAACCAAACAGGTGAAGACATTCAAAAAGGTGCTAGTGGTGTAGGCTCTAAGATAACCGAAGGAGCAAAGGACATCGTTGGAAGTATTGGCGAAAAATTACAAGATTTAGCCAAATAATTCAAAATTTTTTATAATTGTATTAACCTATTTTTATTATTGTTATTAGAAAACTAATTCATAGTATCATCTAAGTTCATATTAAATTAATTTTATAACTGAACAATATATTTGTACAACAAGAGTTAAAATGAATTTATATCTTATAGTTAATTTTATTTTTATATTTTATATTTCTTTTGTATTAAAAATATGGTGTAAGCAACAGTATTTGTAATGATTAAAATTTTAATAATTATTACAGTATATCTTACAATATTAAGACAATAGACACAACAAATAATGTTTGTTAAGAATAAAAATAAAATAAAAATAAAAAATCAGAGGGAACTTTTTGCAATTGTTATTATTATGTGTCTCTAATTTATGCAGATTTTAGTTTCTGCTTTACTGTTTGTGCTTCTTGTTGCAAACCTTGTTGTACCTTATTCTTGGCCTGTTCTCCTGAAAGAAAGTTGGCAATTTTACCTGTTGTTGGTAATTCAAAATCAATAACATGTCTTATATGAGTAGTACCTTGTTGTCCACTACCTTGATTAAATTCTTGTCTACTTGTCCAAGATTTGAATGGCACTTCTTTCTGTTGAGTTACTAGTCTTTTATTTTGTTCTTTTTCAGTAACTTCTAAATCATCTCGTCTCTTTTTCCCATGTATTCCCCAGTTACTTTCATTTCTGAACCTTCCACATTCTTAGAACCAGATAATGATTCGGATTCTTTTACAATATCCTGAGGCAATGCTTGTTTTATATTGTCTGGATCGGGTATAGTATTCGAATACTTTGTCAACTGGAGCATTAATATCTATTTCATAGTGACTGTTGTCGTCATGATGAAAAGCGTTTTTTATTATAAATAAACATTATGAAACCATCATCCTCATTTTAGGCACCAGTTAATCAATATCAACTCAATTGTAACATCAATAGGTTTTTTATCTTCAACAAATAGCTTAAAAGCTTGGCTAGTTAGTGATAGTTTTTTTATTTCATTTGGTTCATAATTATCTTCTCTTTTAGCTTGTAATCTTTTCTTTCTCTCATATTCTTTTATTAACTTTGAGACACTCCTAAATAACATATGAACTTCTTTTGTAATTTCTCTAATGGTTTTACCTTCTAAATGTAAATCTCTAGGTCTTTTTTCTTTATCAAAATTATAAAAAAAGTTTCTGAAAACTTATAATCTCTTTAAAAAAAAGGAGTTATTAAATGGTAACATTGATTTTATATGTTATCTATTAGTTTTTACTGTTATCATTCATTTTTCATCATTCGTGAACAGTTTACAAATAGCTATTGTTATTTATATTTTTTTTCTTATTCACTCTAAGAATTTACTTTAGTTATCTTAATCATTAAATTAATTTAAAATAGTGTTATAAGAAATATTCAGAAAATTAAATTTGTTCTTTAATATGAGATTTTATTCACAACTCATATAAACAATCTCGTACTATTAATTTACATGAAATATCAAAATACTGTTGTCTTTTTTATAATTCCACTCGCTCTCTTATCTCTTCCGTCATTGCTAGAAAACGTACAAGCTCAGACCAATACAACCAACCAAACTGCTCCACAGCAAACCCAAAACATCAATCTCACTGCCCAGGCATTAATGAAAGTAAATATTTTTGAATTAAAGGATACTCTGATGAAAGCAAAGTTAGCGATAATTGATGGACATCACTTAGAAGCACTAACAGATGTTAGAAATGTTGAAACACAATTGTTACTAATAAAACCTTCGCCTACTAAAATTCTAACTGATATGCATAAAGCTATCTATGCCATAGCTAGATCAGACGTTGACAAATCATTGGATACTCTAACTAAAATTCAGCTTGATATACTAAAAGCAGAGAATCAAATATTGAAAGCTGCAGTGGCAAATCCTCAAATGATCCAACAAGTTAAAGCTGCAGTGACAACTCCTCAAGTGTTGCAACAATTTGACACTGCGGAACCTAATACTAATGAGGAAGAAGATTCTACAGGTTCAGAAGAAACATCTACAGGTAGGGAGGAAGATACTACAGACATGATGCAACAATTTGATACTGCGGAACCTAATACTAATGAGGAAGAATATTTTACAGGTACAGAAGAAATATCAACAGGTACAGAGGAATATTCTACTGGGATAGAAGAAGAAGAAGAAGAAGTAGAAGAAGATACTACAGACATGATGCAACAATTTGATACTGCGGAACCTAATACTAATGAAGAATAATATTCTACTGGTATAAATAATACATTAATTTTTTCTTAATTTTTGTTGATTTATTATTTGCTCATTACTCACTATCAAACAATATGCAGTTACTTACCTTAGTAGATTTACATTAAAAAATATAATCCTAAATATTACTTTTTTTTATTACTAAAAGATAGACTCTTATTTTAGAACCCCTATTGGCATTAATACTGACAAAATAATTACAACAATGTACCTATTCTAAATTCATATTTTGATTATTAGATCTACAGTTATAATCTACTTTTACCATTAGAATGTTTATAAATAAGTAATTTTAAGTGTTTTTTAGCCTATTTTACTTTATATTAAGTTGTTAATCAATATATGCCATGTCTATGAGAGATGAATTAAGAAGGATTTTGACTATTATCAGCGATTTAACACAGAATGATACTAATTCGATAATAAAAGATACTGAAATAATTGCAGAAGCTAATCGTCAATCTGATGAAATCGAGAAAGACCTGAATGAATTACAATCACTTGGCTTAATAAAGGAAGATATCTCCAGCCCTGCTGATGTAGATTATAAAATTTATAAGATAACTAGAGAAGGCATAAATGAAATATATAATAAAGAATTTAGATAGAGGTAGTATCTAATTGTCTATGATTTCACTACCATGTTATTATGCCTGTTTTTATGAGAGTAGATAGATAATCAATTCAAACATAGTTGAATTATTTGCTTTAGTTTATTTAGAAAATTTTACAAGAAAAATTAAATATAATAAGATAAAGTCTCAGTTCATGATGTTATCGTCTCTGGCTAAAAAAACTCTTCGTAAAAAAACATCAATTAAAAATGTATTAAAATGGATATTTAGTGGATTGAGCATATTTTTTATTGGTATGTTATTTTTTATGGTAGTTCACGATGCAATGACAGGTGCATCTTCACAAACAGCAGAATACTGTGCAAAGTATGGCTTTCTAGCATCACCTGATTGTTGGTAAAAATAAAATGGATGTTAGAGGTTCTACAATAACATCCGTGAATCCAAAATAGAGTTGTAGCAAAAAATAGTCAAAACAGATAGAAAAAGAGTATAATTCTTCATTAATAGTAGGCTATGACTTGTATCATTAATGTACACTATTATTAATACATGTTAATGGTAATAAATACTACTGTATACTCTTAGTTATATACTATCATGAATACTATTAAATATATGTCATCTAAAAGACACGATAAAAAAGAAGAAAATTCAAATGAAACTCATTCAATAACAACAACAGAACAACAATTTCAACAAGAACAACAACAACAAGCAGTTAATAAAGTGTTAGATGAAACTAGAGATAACATCAGGAAAACAACTAATAAAGCAAGAAAAGAAATCCCACGTTATACCCAAATCGTTAATGATTATCAGGAAAATACCATTCAATCTATTAGAGAAATCACAGATAATTATGTAGAATCACAAAAAGATATTCTAGCTAATTCTTTACAAATGTGGTCTAATTGGACTGTATCTCCCAGACAACTGGCTGAAAACTATGGAAAAATAGTTAGCAGCTTTGCAGATAATGCCGTAGCAGCAACTAGAGTAATAAACAATACTTTATTTGCAAATCTAGATTCTGTCAATACATCTGTTCAGCATACGAAAGAGAATGTAAAAGAACTATCAAAAATAGGATCTAATACTGTAAAAACATTCCAACAAGTTACTAGTGATAATATCCACAATACAACAACAAGTTCTTCTTCTAATGATTAATTACAGCATATAGAGAATTGGCAACAAAGTAAATTAATTAGATTCTAAGCAATAACATAAACTACTCCATTCCCTTTTTTTATATTTTCTTATTTTAAAAATTAAAAGTATTAAACCGAATATAATTATTAAACAATTAGTATTCTATTGTAACAGCTAGATAAATCATATGTAATTATTAAATAGTTTTTATCCATTTTTTTATCTATGAAGATCAAAATAAAAGATTTCAGATTCTGTATTTTTTTTATTGTTATCTCCTTTGTAACTACTATCTTGCTTTTGTCTTACTATGAATTATCTTTTGCACAAAAAGATGATGATAACGATGATGATGATGATGATGAAAATGAAGATAACAAACTAGTAGTTAAAGCTCAAATTAATTTGAAAAATATAGATATGGAAAATACAAAATTCATACGAGTTATTGGTTTTATAAATGGTGAGGAGGCCAAACAAGATATTCCTATTTCTTCTATAGACAAGAGTAAGAATAGTCTAAACGTTGAATTAAAAGTAAATGAAGAAAATGAGATAGTTGAAGCAAGTAGTCCCGATGAATTTTTCGTATGTGCGTATCAAGTAGGAGATGTATCAAAAGAATCTACTACAACTCCTATAACAAAGTTTGATTGTAATGAAGGCGATATTTTAGGCAATCCTACTGGAATTAGTTTATTTAAATCTGATTCCCAAGTATACTCTAAAAGCCAAGCAGTGTATCAAGCAAGTCTAAATACAAATAGCAGTAATAACAACGATAAAGTTAAAATTAAAATCTCTGCTCCCTTAGCAGATAAAAAAGATACAAAAAAATTAAAAATGGGTGTTATGGTAAAAGGTCAAATACAATCTGAAGTTATAGAAGATGTTCAAGCTGAACTTGACAAAAATAAAGATAGTACAATACAAAAAACATTTACATTTGATAGGAATACAGACTTAGGCCAAATTCAAATTGGTGATAGATACCATGCTTGTGTTGCAAGTGAAGATTTGAGACCACCAGAAGGATCAGAATGCGAAAAAAGAATTATAAAGAATCTCGAGACGGTTAGCGGGTTATATGCAAGGTAATTTTTATCATACTTGGATAACCTACAAAAATATTGATGCCTAGTCAAATCTCTTTACTATTTTCTTACAAAAAAATAATATATAAAAAGATTCTTTTACCCTTATTCATAAGGACTATATAACATAAAATATATTATTAATACAGATTGCGTGTTTTAAATATAGCAATTGATGCAGATGGCTCTCCTTCAGGATATATTTCTTGGCACAATCACTTTAACAATAAAAGCAAAATAAGATCTTTAAGACCTTCACAAAAAAATGAAAAGTTTGGGGTTCAGAGAATGGAAATGCTTGCTATCTTTTTTGCAATTTCTGATAATATTAAAGCATTTAAGAAATTAAAAAGAACAAGACAAATAGTAATTATTAGAAGTGATTCACGTTCTACTATAGAACAATTAAATAATAAGATTCAAATAAAGGATAAAATTATTCAAAGAATTTTTGAGTCTATTAAAAGAATGCTTCAAAAGATTTCCTATACAATAGTATTTGACCATTTGAAAAGGACGAAAAACAAAGCTGGTCAGATTTTAGAGAATATTTTTAGAAAAAATATCAAATACTTAAAGAAGAAATCTTATAAGAACAAAACTGAAAAACAATACATCTTTGTTAAATATAGAGAAGGCCGTTTAGGCCATTATACTACATTTACTGATCCTTTCAAATTAATTATAACCCCTTAACCGAATTTACTTGAATCTTTTTCACGTTTGACCTTTTATTTGGTTACGCTATGATTAAAGATGGTTTTCTAAAGAAAAATAGTTATAATATTATAAACTATGTAAATGTATATTACTAAAAGAAACAAAAGTAATACTGTATAAAATAAAGATTTTATAAAGTATCTTTTTTATTTTCTCAATTTATCTGGATTTAGATTTAACAAACATATGTATATAAAATTATTATCAGATATTAAAGACTTTTAAAATGTTTAAAAAATTATTAATTTCAGTAATAACAATCCAAGCTTTGAAACTTTTGCTATTTTCTATATAAATGATTCAACGCGAAAGTAATACATATAGTTATATTACTTATTTATTCTCTAAGTAGAAACATAAGTTAAATCATTGCACAATTTCATTGACAACTTATCATTAAAAAAATAATATAAAAGGAATAATTTGGCGTTAAAGTTCTATGTTTATTTATACTCTATTTACCTTTGCATTTTGCTTCAATTGGTTTATAATAATTAATTTTTTACATAATAATTGGTAATGTAAATTTAAATATTGAGCCCTTATCCTCTGGATTATTTTCAACCCATATTTTCCCCCCATGTGCTTCCACAATATTTTTACAAATATATAGTCCTAATCCAGTTCCGCTACTAGAATCACTAGTTGTAAACTTTGAAAACAATCTAGGTAATACCTCTTTTGAAATACCCTCGCCAGTATCCTTTACACTTATAATAACTTGATCTTCTTTGTCTTTCTGTAATTCTACAATAACAAATATCAATTGGTTATGGATAGAAAATTTTAAAGCGTTATCTACAAGATTGTGAATTACTTGAGCTAATCTGTCTCTATCTGCTTCTACAATAATAACATCATCTTTAGGCTTGAAATCATATACAATTTTTACTCTTTGTTGTTTTACTTCTTTATTTACATATTCCTTTAAAACTTCAGATATCAAAATGTTAAGATTTAGTTTTTCTTTTTTAAGCATTAATGATCTGCTTTCTATTTTGGTAACATCCAACACGTTGTCAGTAAGCCGCTTAAGCCTAGTTGCATTTCTCATAATAATCTCTAATAGCTCACGTTGGTCTTCATCTTTAATCTTTGAATAGATAATATCTGTTAATCCTAGTATAGGTTGAATGGGCGTTCTCAATTCATGCGCAGCTATATTGATAAATTCTTCCTTCATTTTATCAGATTCTTTTACTTTTTTATATTGAATACTAAGCAATTCATTGCTTTCTCTTAATCTAATATTATATTGAATACTTGATAATGCCAATCCAATAATATTGATGAAATAACTTATATCTTTCAATATATGTGCCACATTATGCCCGGTGTCGAAGTGATATCCAGAATAAGACATAATTATTTGTCCAAAAATATCAAAGATAATAGAAAGAACTATACTAATATAGAGAACATCTTTATTTTTATAAATTTTATTTCTATAAAAATAATAGAGAGATAATATAAACAATACTAATGGAAAAAGTTCATATGGTCGATGTAAGGGGAAATTATCAATTACTGAAAATGGAAAAACGACAAAAAGAGAGCTAATAGCTATAACTGATGCAAATAAAGTGCTTCCTATTAGGTACAATAAAAGTACTTTTGATAATCTATTTTGGTTATCCTTGTTTGAAGATATTTGTTTTTTTTCTTGGATATTTAAAGAGGTAGATAAAAAATAATTGTATTTAACTATTGCTATAAGGAACATAGCACCTAGAAATAATCTACCCGCAAACCAGGTCTGCGGAATAAAATATTTTAGAAATACAACATCATTCATATTGAGTAGAGAAACTATAACATGTAACAAGTCAATTAAAGCATTAACAAGAAAACCAATGCCAATAAATAAACTAAATTTATCATTGAAAGTATGAGATCTAGATATATAATAGAAGGCAAGTATTCCAGCGAGTATAGTTCCAAATAATTCAATATAAAAATGATGTACAGACGATGTCACCCATAAATATGGATTGACAGACAATAGAGCAATTACTGAAAGATAGATTGAAGGTAATATAACATATTTAATTATATGACCTTTATTATTATGATTTAAAAAAGAAAAGAGAAGTGCCAAATTTGACTCACTTTGTCTTTTTATTTGAGCAGGTGAAAATTAAGAATAATATTGTCAGAAAACCATAGTTATTTTGTTGTAATGATTTTTTATGGTTATACATGGAATCCTAATTACAAATAACATCTTGGAATATAAGAATATCTATATCTTTAGAAGTATACTAATATATCTATGTTAACCGTAATTCAATTTACTTTATTTTAATAATTACGTAATAAAACTAGTATTCATATTTTTCACTAATCTGTTAAAGACAAATATAAAGTAAAATTTTTTTCATTTATAGATAGAATTTGTATAGACAGATATAGAAAATGAGACTTGAATAATATTAGTTAATAACTGTTATTTATTCAATATATCTAAGTAATTAATTTAAAAATTTTTTTACAATATATCGAACTCTTTTTTTTCTTAATTTCACTCAAATTCATTATTATATCTTGTATTATTAATAAATCACTAAAATGAGAATAACTCCTATCCTGTATTGTAAGATATTTCCCAAAAGACTCAAGGACTTTTGGAATAACAATTAATTCAAGAAAATTTTTCGGCGCCGAAAATTTTTTGTTAATTGAGAAAATTTAATAAATTTAACAATAGAATTAATAAATATACAATAAAAAAATTAAAAAGCAATAAAACAATATTAACCACTTTTAATTTTTCTTTATCTATACTATTAGATAAGGCAGTCATTATTGTTAGATATTCCAATAGATTTGATTAATGAAAAAAGTTCAATAATAAAGAATACAATAAAATAAAATAAGATGGACCGATTTATATTATTATAATTTTAATTATTGTATTATTAACATTTAGTTTAGAAATATAAGTAATCATAGCTAAAGTAATTTACGTAAAAATTAAATATCTATAATAAATTTATCGTGCTCTCTTATAAAAAAAAATAATGATATTAGGAATTATGATTTTTTGTTAATGAATTTAATTTAATTATATTTCTTTCTTGATTCTATTATAGAAAATAATTTAGAAAATCTAAAAGGCTTTAAAACTACTTCCTCACTTTTTATTCCAATTGAATCTATTATATTTCTTATATTATTTAATGAATATGTTGTGGTTAATATTATTTTTTTATTGGGCAATTTATCACGAATTTTTCTTGCAACTTCAAATCCTGAAATGTCACGTATATGAGTATCCAATATAATGATATCAAATTCTTTATCTTTCTGAGAAAACATATATTCTAAACATTTGTTACCATTATCTACAATCTCTACATCTGATTTTACAAAATCATTATATTTTGTAAAGAGAGAATAAAGATATTGGATATCAGGTTCTGGTTCGACTATAAGGATTCGTTTTATTTCATTTTGGTTCTCGCTGTCTTCAATTTTAAGATAAGTATCGTTGTTTAAGTCAATTGTTATTGTATGTTTAGCCTGGATCCTTCCTTTTTTATTGGTTAATGAAGGATCGTTAAGAATTCGGCCAGGATGAGGACATATCACAGTAATATTTTGATTATTCTGAGACCATTCATTTGTAGTTTCATGCCACCACTGTTCTAATCTTTCGCATTCGGCAAAGTACTTGTTGTGAGCTAAGAAACAGGCTGCATCAGCAAAGGCCAATATTGCGCCTTTCTTTCCTTCAGATTGGCGATGACATAGAGTTTTTTCCATCTCAGTCTTTAACTTTTTAAAAAGTGCTAGGTCTCCATGTAATGCTGACTGATAATAAGGCTTAAAATTAATAATACGTAATTCTCCACTTTCGATATTTTCTTTATAATTATCTATGCTAGAAGACAAGTTTGAAATATTAGAGCTACTTTCACTATCATATGCATTGATAGATGCATAAATACAATGATATCCATCTTTTAATCCCTTATTTATGTAATTTACAGCAGCATTATTACGGTCATTCTCGTTGTTGTAAAGTAACATGATGTGTTCATTCGATGGTATATTAGTTAAATTAGAAGATAGTGACATTAGATTATTACCTCCTTATTCTGTTGGGGTATAGAGATTTCAATCATCGACTACTTATAAAAAACATTGAATTTATAAAAGCATTACTACATTTTAATGTGTAATTACGATTTCCCTAGAGTAACCATTATCCTTTTGCAATTAGTTACACAAATTTTTAAAATGAATCACAATAAGTATTAAACAATAATAATAATAATAATAATAAGAATTTGTATAATTGACCATTTTTAATAAATATATATCTATTAATTACAATCTGATCGTCATAGCAAAATATGTCGTAAGTTATAATCTTTGTTATTCAAAATCCTTTCAAAGTAAATTAATTTGAAGTGAAGAATCTGGCATTTTTTAACCAAAGTATATATAATAAATTTTTATGATAGAATATTATGAAACTTAATATTATAAAAAATCTCTTTAAATTATTTAATTTGTATTAATATATTACACATTTATATTCATTCTAAAGTGTTCAATCTCTTTCAAGATGACTTTCAAGATAATAATTAGGATGGAGTAAATTTAATCCTCCATCTACATAAATAAGTGTACCTGTAATATAACTTGCACTATTGGTGGATAAGAATAATGCAACATGTGCTATCTCTTCAGGAGTTCCTAATCTATTAAATGGAATTATTTTGCTTATATCTTTTTGATTACCTTCTTTTGCATCTTTATGTATGTCTGTGGAGATAATACCAGGTGCAATGGCATTAACTCTTATCCCTATATTTGCTAATTGAAGAGCAATTGTCTTAGTTAAAGTTTTAATACCTGATCTTGAAGATGTAAAGGGATCAATCCCCGATTGTGAAATAGTTCCTTTGTATAACATATCATCGGATATTGAATCAAAAGGACACGATATATTAATAATTGAAAAAGGTTTGGTTTTCATGTCGTTTATGTTCTTTTCATTACCAATCGCCTTATTCTTATTATTAATGATGTACTGAACTAATTCCCTTATACAAAGATACGCTCCTTTTAGATTTCGATCACTAATTCCATATTCTTCTAAAGTAAAATAATTAGTAGTTTCGGGTTCAACATAATTAGAAGTTGTTTTACCTATTACTGAAATTCCAGGCGTCGAGATATTATTTATTAGTATATCTATACTACCAAATTTTTTAACAGTTTCTTCTATAAGTGATCTACTAGTTTCTTGCTGAGAAATATCACCAAAGAAGTAGGCTATTTTAGTATCATTACTATTTTTTGAAAACACTTTTGAAGTATTTTCAGCAATTTCCTTTAACTCCTCTGGTTGCACATCGTTTATCATTATATTATAATCTGATTTATAAAATTCTTTTATTATTGCTTTGCCTATTCCATTACATGCTCCAGTAAGTAACAATACCTTTTTTTCTTTTTCCTTTATTTGAGGAATCTTTACTAGTAGTCGAAGCCATCTTAAAAGATCGTCAATAAAGTATAAGTATAGATCACTATGTAAAGGAAATCTTTTAGATTAATAGAGTTCAATATTATTCATTAAATTCTTAATGATTTTAATGCTCATGATTTCTCATCGATCTATCGTGTATAATTGCTTTAAATTAAAAACATCATTAACCTGATCTGAATAAGTTTCCTATAGACATTTAGAAATAGCAAAAACAACCAAATTGCATAACTTGTGTTATTCTTAATTGTATTATTCTATTAGCTAGAGTTCTACAAAAGTCATCTGTTGATTGTTGTAAAGTACCTCTTTTATGTATCTATATCTTTCCACTAATCCATGGAGTAGTAAACTATATTGATAATGTATCAGTTATTTATCTACATAAGCCTTATTATGATCTTATAGGATTTTATGACGATTTTCTTAAATATTTCTTTAACTTTTTAACCTATTTTTATAATAACTATCATATAATTGAGCCTAAGTCCATCAATAACTAATTCTAATTTGACTACCGTCTATATCTATTAAATCATCAATAAATAATGATCTATAAATCCGATATGTGTTTGCGCTCCAAAGAAAAAAACAATATCCAACTGAATCCTATATCATTAAAAACTCCCTAACTAAATAAAGAGTGATAACATAGAATAGGATAATAAATATTTATTATTAATTGAATAAAATGATATTTAATATGGATTTAATACCACGAACACACTCTACTCTTTGTCATAGCAGCAAAAATGATACAATAATTATGTTAAAGTAAAGAGTGGAAACTTCACGATTATGTATACTTATTATAAATAACTTAAAAATACTAAATAGTTATATCTGTCTATAATATAGAAATTCATTTTGCAATTGGATGAACATGAATAAATAAGATTTTAAATAAATATTAAGCCCAAATGGTTAATAAAATGGTTAATAAAATGCTATTAAACAACACTGTATCAATAATTAATGTAGAAACATTTCAAGAACAATCAACTTCTAAAAATTTTATGAGAAGATATAAAGTCATTTTTTGATTTAGTATATTTATAGTTTGCTAAAAATATATATTATGCTCTTATGACTTAAGATTTTATTCTATTTATCTTTTAAAGGAGAATCAGAACTAAAATAAATATTTAATATCTTATTAAATCGCATAATAATTTAAAAATGAATAGAGGTCTAGAATTAATACTTTATACTATAATTGATAAAAGGTTTATCACATAGATTTAATATATATAATTATGACTTACCCCCGTGGATATCAACCAAAAAAACAAAATATACAAGATGAGAATCGTCAATCAAAAAATAATAGTAGTAATAATAACAATACTAACAAAAATGAAAATAACTCATTAGAACCTCCAATAACAACTATTGGTGAAGCAGTTAAAGAAGCTGTAGAAACTGGTAAAGAAGTAGTTGTTGCAGGTCCTCAAACTGCAGGAGAACTAACAGGTGTAATAGAAGATCAACAAGATGAAAATATTCCAAATCTTTCCAAAGAAAATCTAAGTGACAAGGCTAATTTGAATAACATTACTAAAGATAATTCTAAATTAGAGGTTAATGTAACAAAATCTCCTTCTGAAATCTCATCATTACCAAAAGAAGAGAAAATAATTTTAAATCCTAAAGAATCAGAGAATGGTGAAGAAGCTACTCTAAAAACAGTAACTACAATACCTACTGAAGGAGTAAATGTAGAAGCAGAGACCGAACTTATTGTACCTTTAAAAGAAAATGAAGAAAATATAGAGGCAGAAACTGATGTCCAAGTAAACCCAATGGCTACCACCGCTACTACTAGCCCTGAATCAACATTAGAAACTAAAGATTTAGAAAAACTTAGCCCATCTCTTGAAGAAGAATCATCTCAATTAAAAACTAGTGTTACACCAGAATCTCATATTGACAATTTAAAACCTGCTGGAAGCCAAGAACAAGATAGAAAAATATTACCTCCCTCATCATCGCCGCTACCATCATCGCCACTACCACCATCGCAAGAACAACAAACCAAAAATAATGATGCCTCCAATCCATTTATTATGTATACAACATTTTGGCAAAATTTCATGTCAAATTGGTTTAATACTTACAATGAATTCGTAAAGAATATTATGAAAATGAATGGTTTTTGGTTTAGGAAATCATAGAATGCATATATAACTGGCAAAAAAACCAATAATTTTTTTGTATAATCAAGGTAAACAATTACCATTAACATACCATTAAAACCTTTATGATTTACTAATATGGACTTATATAGGCTGTTGTTACCTCTTTCATATTTTAAGATTTTTTTAAAGAAAAATATTAGGTGTAATATAGTTTATTTTAGTTTATTATCGTATTTACTAAAAAATATTATTGCAGTCAAGTATGATGAATGAAAAAATATTATAAAATACCATATCCAACTCGGTTAAAATACAAAATCAATCATAATTACATGTATATACTCGTTAGGTTATCTAAGTGAAGGTTCTCTCTTTCCCTGGCTACTAAATGATATTAATTGCTAAAAGCTTTAAAACATTTGTAATTTTTTATAGTATTAAATCTATGGATGCTTATGAATGTATATTAACCAAATTAGATATAAGAGAATATAGTGTACAAGATGTTCCTTTAGAAATAAGGCAAAAGATACTTGAAGCTGCAAGACTAACAGGAACAGGACTTAATACTCAACATTGGAAATTTATATTAGTGGAAAAAAGAGAGAATCTGCAAAAACTTTCAGAAGATAGTACGAGTGGAAGTTGGGTAGCAGGAGCCAATTTTGCAATAATAGTCCTAACTAATCCAAAATATAAATTTCATTTGATTGATGCAGGAAGAGTCCTTCAAAATATGCAATTGACTGCTTGGAACTACAGGATTGGTTCAGGTCTTTTTACAGGCATTATGGAAGAAAAACTCCGCAACGACTTCAAAATTCCAAATGATATGCATATTTCGATAATAATAGGATTTGGATATCCAAGAAAAATGTTAACAGGGAAGAAAAAGAACCGCAAGCCAATCAATGAATTTGTTTCCTATGAAAAATATGATGACTCAATTCAATAAAATAGATGGATGTTTTCCCTATAATATTGTATATTATAATTTTAATATCTATTCTTTT
>DASVFI010000223.1:0-5505 GCA_036380115.1 Nitrososphaeraceae archaeon
ATAATCAGTAAAACCCATGTTATAAAACATTATGTGAATAAATGGCATCAAAGTAGTTATCGAAAAAAGGTAGGCCTTCTACTGAATTTATATTTTTAAAATTTATATCAAGATTCATTTCTCTTGTTTTTGCAGTTAAATATTCTATTACTATTTTGGATGAATCGATAGCATAAACTTCTAATCCTTTTGAAGCAAAAAATAGTGAGTCTCTAGCCTGACCACAACCTAACTCCAATACTTTTTTAACAATATGCTTAGCAAAATCTTCATGACACATTAAAGCAAATTTACTCGGTTCGTCTCCAAAAAATGAAGAATCATTAGAATAAACCTTATCCCAGATTTTATTCACTATAATAAACCTATGTTAGAATTACATTTACTTTTTTTTTATATTTGTACATCCAATTAGAAATTATTTTTCCTCATCTTTATATAATTATAATAACTTTGGACAACGTCAAAGTAAAATTTATGTGCAAATTCTATTGATTTAAGGAATGTATCCATATTTTTATCCATAATCTCCTTTATTATTCTTGTAGTATTAGTTTGATTATCCATTAGATTCCGGTTTGGGTTACTATATAAATTAGAATATTCTTCTTCAGTCTTTGAATTATTCAAATTATGATAAATCATTTCATCTACACGTTTAGAAAATATGGAATAATAAGTATTGATGATATTTTTATGTTCGTCCATAAAATTGTATTTTATTTCTTCCATAGTCTTTATTGATTGTTCATAGTTAATCAAATCAGGAAAACTCCTATTTTTAGTAATTAAATTATTAAAGTATTGCAAAGAATATTCATTTTCTATATTAATTGTGTTATCATGAAAACCACTGAGTTTATTCTTTATATCTTGTAGGGAGTCATCCTTAAAGATATACTTGGGATGAGGACAAACTACAGTAATATCTTTGTTATTTCTTATCCAATCTGAATGAACATCTTGCGCCCACTTTTCCAAATCTATACATTCGTTAAAGTGTCTATTTTCAGATAAAGTACATGCTGCATCTGAAAAGATTAGTATTTTATCTTTTTTTCCTTCAGAAAGACGTTTATATAATGTATATTCTAATTCTGATTTTAATTCTTCAAATAGTGTTAGGTCTCCTTTGAGTGCAGATTCATAATAAGGTTTAAAATCGATAAATTTGAGATTTTCATTATGAATATTTTTTTCATAATTTATTATTCTAGAGGATAAATTATCTATTAAGGAAATACTTTTAGAGTTATCTATATCTACAGATGCATATATACATAAACAGCCATTTTTTAATCCTTCATTAATAATATCTATGATAAAGCTATTACGCTTATTCTTGTTTTCGTATAATAACATGATATGTTCGTTATATACAAGATTAGTGACATCATTATTGTCAACACGACACATTTACATATTCTATTATACATAAGAGCTATTAGTATATATAAAATCTATTGGTAGGTAATGAGCAAGAACACATTGAATTTAAACGATTATTCTAATAGTATATAATTCTGCATGGCCGTCTTCTTCCCTTCCCATTACTGACAAAAGGAATGGTATTGAATTTCTAGAGAATTCCACCTAACCAGAATGAAATTAGTCTTTTATTCAAATTATCTTACCTGTATTAAAATAAGAGTAATATATAAAACTAAATTGGTTTGAAATATTCTTTTTTATATTTACCAATAGAATAACCCGATTTAATAAATATAAAAAGTTTTTTTAATACCGGTTTTGTAAGTTAAGATTAATTCTAAAAAATCTTGAATTTATAAATTAATTTCAACTAATAGAATCTTTTCTATAAAAATAATCAAAAAAATTAATATTGTAATTGCTATCTATACTATTAATTGAAAACTACCTCGATAATTCCTTATATTATTACCTCAGTTTCACTAGGTTTTGTTATATTTTTATTGGCAAAAGCAGTTCAATACATTATATTAAAATCAATATATTATTGAAAATTATAAAAGATTAGCTAAATAGGCTATTGCAGATGAGCCCTATATTATCAATATCAAAATCCCTCCTGCAACTATATGTTCTTCTAGTGCCTAATTGCAGCATGACTAACCAAAGATATATTATTAGCAATACTATAATCCACATTCTTTTTTATTATTAAAATTTATGTTATATAAAAGTCCTAATATTTAAAGGAAGGCAACATATTATAAAATATGTATATAACTTTATTTAACTATATTATCTAAATATAAATATCAAGAGGTTCTGTTTGGAGTTCTTTGGACTGAAAAACCAAGCTAGAGGACATGTATAGTAATATATGAGCCTCAACGAACCTCTTGTTTGTTACTTAAATAGCCCAACTATGTCATTAATATTTTAAGAAAAATTAATTAATTATTTGTTAAATCAATTTAAAATAAGTTACTACTAATAAAAGCTAAATACAAGTTAGTAATATATCTACAATAGACTCATATTTAGAACCGCTATCGGTATTACTCTTCATGTAGTAAAACAATTTTCACATTTATCTCTTTTATGAATAATTATAATGTTATTTACAAAATATGTATGTATTTAAGTAAAATATTATTTACAAGAAATCAATCTCATTATATCTATTTGTTGAATTTGAGATATTGTGCTATAATATTATTCCAATATAATACATTTGTATTCTCCTTTTTCTAGTAGCACAAGACCTTCAGTAATCTCTTCATTTGGATTCTCATATGTTATTATAGGAGAGCCTGGATATTCTTTTCCACATTTATGACAAAAATATTTTGTAAATCTCTTTATCTAGCCTGCCTATATTTCCAAAGAATAAATGTGGTATTCCTAGACTGAATTTTAATTCTTCATTGTCTGTCAGATATATGCATGCATAACCACCTGAGCCATTGCATTTGAATTTTATTCCATTAATTTGTTCTTCAACCATTATAAGCGATAGAAAACTAGTAAAATTACAAGTCCATAGTAAGTTCCGCATACATCTAACGGTCTGAGGATAATCTAATATAAGACCGTTAGTATTCAAGAAAAATTTTTATACAATATTTACTTTTATTCATATAATGAATATTCTATCGCTTTTAGTTGGTATGTGTGCTGGTAGATTCTTTTTAAGAATGTTATTGTGGCCTTTTGGATATAGAGGTTAGCTCAATGAATGATGAACTAAAAGAACAGGCCTCAAAAATTAAACAAGAACAAGAAAGAGAGTTGGATGAAATAACAAAAGTCTCAGTGGAACAGAAAAGTACAAATGAAATCATAGAGATACACGAAAAAGAAAAAAGAAAACTCGAGGAAAAACTTTCTGGTATTGATAACTTAACTCAGGATATTTAATGAAATTTATTTTTAGGTAAATGTAACCCCTTTCGGTATCATATATGACGTAATCAATTTCTGAACCAGCATATCTATCTTACATACCTATTTTATTATAATAAAAGCTAAATACGATTTAGTATAATCCTACTACCTATAAAGGCTATATTCCCAATGTACACCTACTAAATGCTAAGATATGAATAACACATATAATGGAAAAAGGTTAATTCATTTTTATAATAATATTATATTATAATGATTAGTGAAAAATATATACTAATAATGCTAGTCTATCCAGTAGTTAACTTTACAATGCTATAAAATGTAAATAACACTTATAACAACCATTTATCTTAAATGAATGAAATTAAGTTAGTCATTTTTGGACTGATAGCACTTGTAATTGTTGCAATAGCATTATGGGTTTTGGACGAACCAGAAATAATAAAAGACAAGGAAATAGAGATAACAATAGCATTAGGTATAGGATTATTGATATTAATTTTAGATAGAAGAGCCGACCGTGGTATTCATGAAATGATTCATCAACAACACATATTGATTAACAAAATGCATAAGATGATTGATGAACAAAATGAATTAATTAAGAACTTACAAAAAATATCATCATCAAGTCATAAAGGTCACATGGATAATGAAATTTCCTAGTAAGATTAGTAAGTATAAGTGATGGTAAACATGCTATGTCTTTCTATGGCTGTCTTTATCCATAGTAAAAGGATATTTATATAATACACAAATAATTCGTTACCTAAAAAACTAATTCAAGTTAGTAGCATTATCATATATCAGACCTTATTTTAGAACCGCTATCGGTATTACTCTGTTGTGATAGCAACAAATGTCAGTAGATACCTAATAAATGACTATAATGATTCAATATATTCATCTTATTATATTTATTTTTAAAAGAAGAATCTATTATATCTTTATATTCAATAAATCTTTATTCATATGACGTATTCCAGATATAATAAAGTATAATATCTTTGAATATTGAATAAGATAGTATCAACTAAAAAAACTAGTGCAATATTTTTAGCAATTGTACTAGTTGCAGGAACAATTGCTCTGTCATCTCCATCATTTATAGTAGGAGATGTACAGGCTCAACGAGATTATGGAATGGACAAGAAGTACAATAGCTATGAACAAGACTATGGAAAGGATAGCAATAAAAACCCACAAATATTCCCAGCTAACAAAGTAGCAGAACTTGGAGATAGATGGTGGCAATGGGGATTTGGATTAGATACAACTGTTGTCAATCCATTTACAGAGTTGGGACAGGCTGGTTGTGATGTAGGCTTACAGGATAATGGTAGATTACTCTTTCTTGTAGGGTCACCTAGAGACGAGACTACAGGTGAGTTCCCAGTACATGAATGTGTTATTAAAAAGGGAACATCAATCCTCTTTCCATTAATAAATGTGGCATGTAATAATCTTGAAGTAGGTACGCCTTTCTTCGGTGCAAACGAACAAGACCAGAGAATATGTGCGAACAACTTTATTAATGCAACAATTCTTGAATCATTGCAGCTTGAAATAGATGGAAAATCGATACACAACTTAGAGCAATATAGAGTAGATTCTCCTGCTGGAGGATTTGAATTTACTGCAGTAGAGAACAATCCCTTTGCAACACCAGTAGATGATGGAACAGGAGTATCTGATGGTTTCTGGATTCTATTAAAAGATTTGAAACCTGGACCACATACTATATCATTTAGTGGCGCAATTGACCTTAACGAGATACCCCCTCTAGAGGGTATTTTTGAAGCAGGGGCAACGTATAATCTATTTGTAGAACCTAGGTATTATTGACAAATATGAGGAAATGTAGAAAAATATTTAGAAGATTTCTAAATATTAGGCCACATTTTATTTTTTTTAGATTAATCTGACTTGAAAGCGTTTATGAACCTATTATAGGTATATAAAGAGCTGAAAAAATTTATAATTTAGAAAACGTAAATAATTGCCTTTGTTTATTACAATAACAATAGGATCTTATTTTTGCACTGCTATCGGTATTACTCCCTACATGTTACTAATTTGAAGTTATTTTTATTAACTTAATTCTAAGTCTACAATTTATTTTTCAAATAGAGTTGAATAATTCAAGATAATATACATATTATTAATTTA
>DASVFI010000224.1:0-2585 GCA_036380115.1 Nitrososphaeraceae archaeon
CCATGTCCATTTGTCCACCCATGTCCATTTGTCCACCCATGTCCATTTGTCCACCCATGTCCATTTGTCCACCCATGTCCATTTGTCCACCCATGTCCATTTGTCCACCCATGTCCATTTGTCCACCCATGTCCATCGTCGTTTGTAATCCAAATCCTGTTTGCAAAGATGGATGTATTTGTAAATGAACCAATTCCATTACTTCTGCTGGCATATCATTATTATTAATCATGTCAGCTAGTTTTTCAAGATCATTTTCTAATTTTAAAGTAACATCTACAGATTGGTTTGCATCATTACTAGATGGTTTTAAATGTTGTTGAAATATATCTTTAATTTCAACAAGTAATGCCTTTGCTGTTTCATAATCAGCATAATTAAATATTGGGTTATTTTTTGAGAAGAGTTTGGAAGGCTCTGATTCTGATACATCATCATTGTCACCAGAACCCTTTGAAGAAGCACTATCAAAACTAGATTGTTTTGTAAGGTTTTTTTTCATTTCATCTATTAGCATCAGATTAGACATATTTGTAAGATCTGTATCTATTACTAATGCGTCAGCATATCCCTTTAATACAGCATCTAAAAGGTCGGCTAATACTAATGCATATGTAGTGGAATTAGAAGAGGTAACTTCTTTGTTATATCTTTTAATAAAATCGGTATCTTCCACAATATCGTCGTCAGCATAATAAATATCATAAACTAATCTTGCTGCATTATCCGAGTGATCCATAGATAAAGTAATGTTCATTGGATAATTTTTCTCTGCAAGTTCCAACTCTACTTTGGTTCTTTTATCTAAACCTAGAAAATAAGCTGAATCATTAGAAGAAAAACTATGGGCAAAAACATGAGGTAATTGATCAGCTAAAGAAAATGAAAAAAGAAAAATTGAGGCAGTAAAAATGGAAGTATATTTTAAAAAGTGATATTTTTTCAATTTATTAATAAAGTTGGCCTTATAATAAAACTGTTATGGAAGTATTTTCTAGGTAATTCTTAAATTTTCCTTTTTTACTTTAGAACATATAAAAATATCCATAAAATTAATGTTATAGAGATTTTTAATCACTAATAACATGCCTGTAATACAAATAACAATGAGTGAAGGAAGAACTCTTGAACAAAAGAGAGAATTGGTAAGGGTTTTAACTAAGGAAACAGCTCGTATTTTAAGTTCAAAAGAAGAAAATATGAGAGTATTAATTTATGAAGTTTCAAAAGAAAATTGGGGAAATGCAGGAATATTAGGAGCTGATATGTAAAAATAGTAAAAATAATTATGAAACAAGAAAATAAAATAATAATTATATTGTTATATTATTTCTCCATTCCTAATTGCATAGATGTCGTTCATTAATTTACCAGTATCTTGTACATAAAGTCAAATTGCAAGACAGTTACAATAGAAATCGATATTGTTAAAAATTTATTTACTAATAAAAAAATCTATCGTATCTTTAATTTTAGTTTGATTTATTTCGTAATACATGTAATACTTGTGCTATATTCTTTTGAAAAAATAGTAGTAAACTCATACTATTTTGTTTATTGTATTTGATTTCTATCTGTTAGAATATTTCATTTAATTTATATTAAATTGTTAGACTGCCATACTATTAAAATATGATATTTCCAGCTAAATCAATAAATAATAATAATGACAAAAAACTCATAGATAATTTTTTATTTCATTTATATAGATAATAATAAATTTAAAGGTTCCTCTATAATAGATACTTTGAATTTAGATAAACTAAATTGCATTAATTAGATTAGAAAATGAAATATTATGCGTTCTTTGTTATAAAATCTAAAATTAATTAATTTTGATTATTCAAAATAACAATACTATTCAAAAAGAGTTAAGATTCTCAAATTTTCTCTTTGTCTCTTTAAATATTATTTGTCCTACATATTCATCAATCCCCAAATCTTGTGCTATCTTAGATGGATCATTGTTAAGAATAGATTCAATTGTAAAACCTGCGTTATTTAATACATCTTTCAATCCAATAGGGATTGTAATATGATCAATGCGGTAATCGTTTTTCATGTCTGTATATTATATAAACAACCAAAGGAGAAAAAAATATCCTATATGAAATTCTGATATCTATATAGAATATTATATTTGATTAATATATTGCAGCTATTATTGATTTTTAATAACTCTACAGGTATTGAGGTAGCCAATACATAGTAACGTTATTACAACTAATAATTAATTTGATATCTTTCATTAACTTTTCCTTCAGATCCAACAAATTTTTTGGAGAGAATATGTAATATCCATATTAAAATAGCAAAGATTTCAAACCAATTATTTTTTTCTACTTTTCCTTCGTTTAAATAATAAATAAATAAATAAAGAAAGAAATTAAAATAACAAGAATATAGTATCTTTAAAAAATTACTTTATTGTATTGGCCATCATTAAATTTATGATTTTTGATACCGTATTTACTGAGATGCCATAGCCTATGGAGAACATAAGTAAGGCTATGGCATTGACAGAGTCTTTTGTCTGCTAATGTTTTAGGGTAATAAGAAATGATAATTATAATATATATTGATTT
>DASVFI010000225.1:0-3477 GCA_036380115.1 Nitrososphaeraceae archaeon
CCTATATATTAGAACATCTACTATTTTAATTTATTTGAAATAATAATAACCACCAATTTCCTTATCCTTATTTAATTTAAGGTTATATTACAAAAAAGAATGTTTTTTTGACTAGATTACTAATAATAAATAACTTATCTATTAAATCTTGACTGAACTAGTTTACAAGGTTATTTCATGTCATTTAGTTTATCAATAATAAAAGAACTAGGAAAATACATTCAATACATTTAAAGCTTTCTGTTTCTAAAAAATAGATATGATTATTATCAGCATAACAGACTATCATTGCTAAAATATTAAAATATTTAAGCTTTATTGATTAAAAGAAAAATGGATAATTTTATAATAATAATAAAAAAATTATATTAAAAAGAGGAAAAAGTTATTACGATTATTCTGAAGACACCATACAAGAATTAGGTCCGGCCTCTAAATCTGGCATTTCTATTTCATCATAGGGAAGCATTTGTTTGTTGATTGAAATTATTGTTCTATAGTTCATCGGTCTAGGTGGTACTGTGTCATTTATGTACTGAATAAATTCTTTCCTATCCATTGAAAGAAATTTTATTTTTTTCTTTATTGTACCAAGTGTTTGTAATATTGGAACAGTATGTTTCAAAGCAATTGATGTTCCATTAAAATGTGCTGGAAGAATCACCGTATCATCATCTAATTGAAGGATCTTATTATGGTAAGTATCGTATAATAATTCAGCAAATTTTACAGATTGATCTCTTAAATCAGGTCTTCCTACACCATCAACAAATAACGTATCTCCAGTAAATAAATAGGAATATTTTAGATTTTTGTCATTTATATTATTCTTATTATTATCACTAAGAGTATACTCAATAAGAAAAGACATACTACCATTCGTATGTCCGGGTGTATAAATTGCTCTTAATGTAACTTTATTGCCTATATCTATTCTATCTCCATCTTTGACATACACTAAATTTTTTAGTGGACTATTACTAGCATCATATTCTTCAAGAGAGCTAAAATATGCAAATGTTTGTTCCACATTTGTTTCTGTTGTTGTTATAGTTTTGATTAATTTTACAATTCCTGAGACATGATCTGCATGTTGATGCGTATCAAGTAACTTTGTTATTTGTAATTCGTTGTCCTTTGCAGTTTTTAAAAAAGCTTCGTAAATTTCACGACTTGGATCTATAATTGCCGCTAGTTTATCTTCTTTGGATGATATAATATAACCCATACATCCTTTTGATATTCTTCTAATCTGCCATATTTTAAATGGAGCTTCTTTCGGAACGGGAATTTCTGCAGCATCATAGACTTTATTCCATCCTGCCATTCCCCCTTTTACACTTTTTACGTTATACCCTAATTGATTTAGTATATTTGCAGCAATCAATGATCTATTTCCATGTGCACAAACTGTAACAATTTCTTTATCTTTGGGAATTTCTTTCAATAAAATGGGATTACTCACAAATAACCGATCAACAGGAATTAATTTAGGATTAACATATTTATCATAAGAAATTCTCCATGCTTCATACTCTTGAGGGGTTCGGACATCTAAAAGAAAAATATTTTCATCATTATCTATTTTCTTTTTTAAATCCTCGGGCTCTATTTCTTGTTTGCCTCTAATAATTTTGCTGTGCATATTCTACCAATATAATTAAGCCTATTTGTAGGTTTAAATTTGCTTTTCAAATAAGATATGAATTATATATAGAAATAGGCAAGACTTCTATATCTTACCCCTTTTTATCCTATATATGAGATATTTTTGTCATCGAATTTTTTAATTTGCATAAAACTCGTTTCAAATTTATTATTAGAGATCAATTGCAATTGTGGAAAGGCACTTAGGGGATTATTTGCAAATTTGGTCGTTGTATGATCTTTCCCAAAAATATCCAAACATAGCTTATAAGTCATTTTCCTAACTTTATTTTCATCTATTATTCCTAAACTATGTAAATATTCATGAGCTAAAACTGCAAAAACATAAGAATTGTATTCCTCTTTAGATTTTGTATTTTTTATATATTCTAATATATACCGATTAACAACGATGATATTTGAGCCTAGAATATGATATGCACCTAGACTACTTGGCATTCCTTGTAGAATTAAGTTTAGTCCTGTTCTGTTCATTTTAAAAACTGTGGATATACAAGATTTTACAAATTCAAATATTTCATTAAAATCTTCCAGTTTATTTAACTTATTTTTATTGTTTTGTATTTCTAAAACTTTTTGGTTTATTTTTATATCTCCTGTCTATAATATTGTCATTCGAATTAATAAATATTGGTTCTTTATTAGAAATCGAATATGCAGGTATTGTATTCTAAATATTATATGTTAAACTTCTTTTGATAACCTCATATCTTGCTATTATTTTAAAATATCAATTACAGTTATCAATAATATGCTAATATCGTTTTACAAATCTTATTAATATTATTTTTTAATTATTAATAAATAGATAGATCAATTAATACATATAGAAGTGAGAATACTATTAGTTATTAATTATTTAACTGTGAAATATTTTGTAGTTTAATATTGCATATGACTAATAATAATTTAAAGAGAGTAGCAGTCATTACAGGTTCTAGTAGGGGAATAGGAAAAGCAATTGCTAGAGAATTTGCAAAAAACAATTATTCTGTTTTGTTGAATGCAAGAGATGAAAATGAGCTAATAGAAGCTGTACAAGAAATCAGAAATGAAGTTAATGACCCTCATCAAGTTGCATATTTAACTGGAGATATTTCAGATGAGAAAATTTGTATTTCATTAATGGAAGAAGCTATAAAAAGATTTGGGAGAATTAATGTTTTGATAAACAATGCAGGTATAAGTGGACCATCAGAGAGAACAAATAAGATAACATCCGTGGATTGGGATTATGTTATAGGAGTTAATTTGAGAGGAGCATTTCTTTGTACAAGAGAAGCATTGAAATATATGCTTAATAGTCATAATAATACTAATAATAGCAATATAAATAGTAATAGTAATAATAAAAATCAGGATTCTAATACAAATTTTTCTATAATTAATATTTCATCAGTACATGAATCTATACCTCAACCATATTCTGCACCATATTCTGCATCAAAGGGAGGAATGGAAATGCTTACTAAAAATATAGCATTAGAAGTAGCTGATAAAGGGATACGAATAAACGGCATTGCACCAGGCGCCATAGATACAGCCATGAATAAAGATATTATGGAGGATCCACAAAAGAAAAAACAAGAAGAAGAAAAAATTCCTATGAAAAGGATAGGACGACCAGATGAAATTGCCAAAGTAGCTTTCTTTTTAACTTCAGATGATGCAAGTTACATTACAGGAACGACAGTTTATGTAGATGGGGGACTATCTCAACGGGTAGGGAACTAAAATTCACGTGAAAATCACTACATCATTACAAATTTATTTTCTTTATCTATGCTAGAGATATTTCACATATCTGAT
>DASVFI010000226.1:0-2600 GCA_036380115.1 Nitrososphaeraceae archaeon
ATTATTAGCCCAACAATGCTTGCAAGACTCCCAAAACTACTTGCAACTCCTTGTATAAATCCTTGATATGTATTACCAGCGGTCTTTGAGAGTATGGACAGGAAAGATGGCCACATCAATCCATTTCCAACTGCAAACAGAACTGCAGCTCCATAAATAAAGATATTATTATTTAATACAAATAAAATAAAATTTGTTCCTAATATTATACTTCCAATGATAACTAATTTTTCTTCAGGGAATTTTTTTAATGCTTTACGTAAAACTGGCCCTTGTACCAAAACCATGATCCCGCTTAATACTGCATAAAATACTCCCAGTTCTAGTACTGACCATTTTAAACCATCAACTGCATGAATTGGAAAAGAAGTATAAAAGATGTTAAATCCAAGAAAAATAAAAAAATAAAGTGCAATTAGAAATGGAATATTTTTTATTTTGAAAACATCTTTTAATCTAAGTTTTTTTGGATTTGGAGCCTGGTAGCATTCTTTGCATTCTTGAGCAAAAACTTTTCTAATACTTTTATTTTCTGGAATTTGCTTCGTGATAACCATCGATTGAGGTTTGGATTCTTTCAAAGCGAAACCTATCACAATTAAAGTTATTAAAGATAGAACAAGTGCTGCAAGAACAGGTAATATTTCTTGATAAATAGTTGCACCTAAAATTCCTGCTAATGCAGGTCCAACAATAAAACCAAGATTGGAAGATATTGCCATTTTACCAAAGTTTTTACTTCTATTTTCATCCGATGAAATATCCGCAAGATATGCATTGGCAACAGAAATATTGCCACCTGTGATTCCATCTATAGATCTAGCTAAAAATAACACAACTAAGGGAAGACTAATAACAAAAGTTCCTATAAATAATGAACTGATTCTAATAAGATTTTCAACAGGTAAAAATAATGCAAAAAGAAAAAATATCCAACCAATTACTGTTCCTCCATGACTGATAAGGAGAACCTTTTTTCTTCCATAGATATCGGACCACCTTCCTAGAATTGGAGCTCCAACGAGTTGAAATGCAGGATACATGGCAGCTAGTATTCCATAAATTATAGCATTTCCACCAAAATCTATTACTAGAAATACCAAAAAAGGTAAAACAATACTGTAACCGAGAGTTCCTATGAAATTACTCAATAATAGAGGATAAAGTGGAATCTGTTTGTTTATACTATTACTACTATTAGTCATTAATTAAATGATAGAATATAGATGAAGTTAATATTTTTTTAATAAAACAGTTATGCTGATACTCTATCAGAAGCTGTAAATTCGAAGGCGAAATTTATTTCTACGTACATTGGGATACGTAAAGTGATATTTATTGATATGATATATTATTTGATTATCGAAGTAATTTCTACTAGATTGTAAAAAAGGATAAAAGAATTAATGGGGAGATTTGAATCCTCTATAAAAGTGGACAACTATTTTTCACTATTATTTTCAAATTGAGTTTATTAGATAATTTACTTGTCCTTATTATTTCCACCAAAGAATTTTGATATTTGATCTAATACAAAGTCTGGACGCTCTTCCGCCAACAAATGATGGAAAAAATGGAGCAATTGTTTCAGATATTAATATAAAAGATAAAAATAGAGTCTTTGGTTTATTCAATAAAAGTGGTAATAAATTTCAATATGTCAGAAATTCGATAGATGAATAAAGATTTATTAAATATAATATTATAATAGTTGATTTTTAGATATAACTATAATAAGATAATAATAATTTTGTTGATTTATTTTTCTATTATAAATTTATGTTGCTAATGTAATAATTAGCATCTATAATCATATCTTTGAAAATTGAAATGAAAGTATTGTTTCCTTTGATAAAAGATTAAACTATAGAAACTATGGGACCAAAATTGATGTCAAATTTGTTTCACATCCCACTGGCCCCATTGAACTCTGGGTTCTAATCCTCTTTTTAGAAGTCATAAAAGCAATAATGTTATGAAGTACAAATTAACCTTTACTTTTTTTATCATTTTATTTAAAATCCATTAAGACAAGTGGGAATTTTAAAATCTAATAGCAGTATTCAAAATAATTTTGTCTAAGTGGTTGCATTGGATATATCATATTAATTCTTATACAACAACAGCATTAGCTTCAGGTTTTCATGCAAGTAAAAGGTATTCAACGTAATGAAATAAACTCAATTAAAGGAAAGCTACAAAAATATAATCTTCGATGTAGTAAGATCATATTAAATCCAGTTGTATTTAGATTTTATTATTTAGAAACTTATTATAAAATTGTTTTTAAAATAAATTAGGTAGTTGGCTCTTTAGCTTTTCCAAAAAATAATTTTACTTTGCGTGTATATGACTAAAATTGCATTATTCTATACATTATCCGACTCAAACATATAGTAAATTATTATGCCATATATTACTATTGGAATGATATGTATTAGGTCTCCAGTACTTGCAAGAGACATAATAGCAAATATTATTGCAATTATGCTAATTAAGAGTGTAATTGTTCTTGCCCATCCTTTTCCTTTTAAAAGACCCCCTGAAACAATGAAACTTGCTATTCCTAATCCCACTAATACTAAGCCACCTATTGTAGT
>DASVFI010000227.1:0-7783 GCA_036380115.1 Nitrososphaeraceae archaeon
ATTATGTTATCAATACATTCATCAAAAGAATTATACTTATATAATCTTAATTATTTATTAAATAAGGCAAAGTGTTAAAATGATATATAAAAAAGACAAATAAAAATAATAGAGTTAAAAGAATAGAATCTAATAATAATATTATATTAGATTAAATTGATAGATGTTCCCGATAAAAAGATTAGAAAAAATACATGAGGAATTCCATCGTTATTATTTACAAGTTATTACTTTTCAAAATGAAGATTCACAATACCAAGATATTGCAACTAAATTCTCAAAGAATCTATCAGAATTAGAAGATATTATTGAAGATATAAGAATATACAATAACAATAGTAAAAATAATCCATTAATTCATATATTTAAATAAATAAACTGATTTTGCGATTGAACTAGATTAGCCTCTTTTGTTTTGTTTTGTTTGTTCTTAAGTTACTATAAACCATACATCATGTCCATCGTATCGATTGAATGAATTTTTATGCAGGATGTCTTTCGAAGAATGCGAAAAGATCTTCAAAAGATACTATTGAATGGCTCTCGACTTTGCATGAATCCAGGATATTTCTACCTAATAATTCCAATAATTCTAACTCAATTGCTACATCTATTACAAAAAAATGACCGCGTTTATCAGCGAATTGTCCTCCAATAACTAATTTTCCTGAATTCATTATTGTTTTAATTTGTGATGTAATTAATTCTGCTTGTCTTTCTGTATCTTCTTTTGTATGAATAGTTTCAAAAATTTGCGTAGTTACAAGAAATTTCATGATATAATATAATGAGTAATCATTTAAATTTCATTTGTTTAAGATAAAATATTTATCTTGTTTAGAGAATGTTTGATATACTTATTCAATATGTATATAATATATATTCTCTAAAGTTGTTGAAATAATTAAAGAATTGCAAAAATCGATTATATGCTATAATAACCATGAAGTAAAAGAAATCAATGAAGAAAAAATCTCAAAAGATATTATCCATAATGGATACAATCTTTGGATTGATATCACCGATTTCAATTCTTCTGATCTTCATCATTTACAACAAATATTTAACTTAGATATAGATACAATAGAAAAAGTTGAGAATAATTCTAAAAGACCACAGATTATAATAAGTGGAAATAATCAAAAATTTACTATTCTCCTCGAATTGAAATACAAAACCTTGGAAACTTTAGAAATATCTCCGATATACTTTTTTGTTGGTAATGGATGGCTAATAACCATCCATTCTGAAGATATAGATCTTATATCTAAAGGAAGACGAATGTTTTTGAAAAATAACAAGATTTTAAATTATTCTATTGATGCATTATACTATAGTATTATTACCACCATAATAGATACCTATGAACAACTTGTAACTGCAATAGAACTCAAATTACTGGATTTTGAAAAGGAAGCATCAAGCATACCATCTAAAAATACGTTGAAACAATTAGACCTTGTATCAAAACAATCCATAATAGTGAGAAGACATTTCTGGCATGCTAGAGACATTATTAACTATCTAAATAAAATGGAGGAAGATAAAGAAGATATAAAGTTTCTTGGTATAGTATATGATAGTATTAATCAATTAATTGACATGGTTGAATCTTATAGAGATACAATAAATTCAACAAGAGAAGTGTTCTCGTCAAGCGTTTCATTGCAATTAAATGAGACAATGAAAATATTGACAATAATTTCTACAACTATATTACCACTTTCACTTTTGTTAAGTATTTTTAGTTTACAAGGATTTGATTTGAATAATATTACTTTAATTCCCAAAGATTTTGAAATATTAGTGGTAGTTATGGTTACAATTACAGGTATAACTTTATTATTTTTTTGGAAAAAACAATGGATATTATCTCATAACACTAAACTTGACTATAATAATAGTAGTAGCAGCAATAATGAAAAAGAAGATATAAATAAAAAAATAGAAGAAGAAAAATAACAATAAAGAAATGGAAAATGGAGAAATAATAGTATATATTTCTAATAATTGTTAAAAACTTTTCTATTAATTTACTAGTTAAAGAATCAAAATAGATTTACAATAAAATATTATAATAGCATCAGTATCAGAGTATTATTCATTGCAACAGTACTATTTTATCATCAGCATTCACTATTACATTTGCACAATCTCAAGAAGGAGCAAAAAAAGATTAGAATACCTTAATATTTATAAAATGAGAAGAATTTATTTACCATCATTTTTTATTTATTACTACAACACCACTTCTATCCATTATAATTATTATCAACATAGATATGATAAGAATGAAATTTGATTTATTGTTGATCTAACTTTACTCACGCTATAAAATAATATTTTACAAACCCTTTTTAAAAAACTTTCACAAGGATGTTATTAGCATAATCTCTAATAATAACGCAGTTCTTTATGCATTAAATTGTTGTTACTTGTCTGCAAATGGATTTTCTAGATTTGGTGATTCCGCAGTTTAACTGTCTATAAACCTTTATTTCTCTCTACTTGATCTTGTCGTTCTGATTTTAGATGGTCATTCAAGTCTTCAACGGTATTGAAAATTCTACCACAGTGTGTACATGTTAGAGTTTCACTACTATTACTATTACTACCGGCGGATGCCATTATTGTATAATATATCTTAACATTAATAAAAATGATGTAAGAGATTCAAAAATAAACGGTCTTTTATATAACTATTTTGTATTATATTTGCCATAAACCTTTTGTGTAATATTATCTTTTCTAGGTGTTAGAGATACTTTACACCCCATTTTTCAATATACATTTAAAATATCTTTAGAAGAATAAAACCAAAATTATTTTTTTACCAATATAAGCTACTAAAAAGGAAAAATTACAAGATTTTCAGAAATCCTTAAATGAACACATTAATTAATGAGAATAATCTTTTACTATCACTATTATCAACAATGAAAATTTGTTTATGATTTTTTTATGCAATTAAGATAACTCTGAAGTATATCTTTATGAAATTTTTGTGCAAGTTCTATTGATTTGATAAATGTATCTAAATTTTCAGTAATAATATTGTCTATAAATTTTAATGATTTATCTCTATTACTAAGTAAACTAACATACATATTTTTAATATCAAATGGATAATTTGTGAATCTTCCAGCATCAGTAAAAAATACATCCCAAGATAAACTAGAACTATTTTGTAGCATTTGGGAATAAATAGAGTTATAGGTATTTATCATATTTTTATGAAGTTCTAGATAATAGTTGGTAATCTCTTTTGCTTCACTATTAATTCGTTCTTGACCTTGTTTGAAACTATTATTATCATCTACTGCTAACAGTATATTTCTTTGATTTTTGTCTGGATCATAAATTATAGGTGGTAATTTCATTTTTTGTGATTGTTCTTCTTCTTTTGCTTTCTTGTCCTTCTTTTCTTTATTTGAATTTACTCTATCTCTCTTCCTTGTCTTTCTCGATTTGTTATGATTTAAGATTTCTTCAGATGCCAACACGAAATTATGACAAAATTATAACATTCTTACTTAAAAAAAAATATTATTAAAAATATAGACCAACTGGTTAAATAATGTTAATGTTAGTATACCAGACTATAGGATTTATAACAGTATTATTTAATCTAATAAATGAAATTTTAATTGCTATTTCGACTTTTATAACTATGAGTAAAAGATAACTAAATTCAACAAAGATTGACGATTTTGTTTTTTATTAATTCATAAATTAATAAATTATTTAAGAATTGAAATATTTATTGGTAAAAGAAAAATAAGTAAGCCATAACATTCTATTGAATGAGTAGCCAAGGAATAATCTTCATATATAATGAATAAATCAATGACTAAATTTGAAGACTATGTAATTAATACTTTATTTGATTTGATTGCTACAGCCAATACAAAAAGAAATAAAACAATTTCTAATTTTAATAAGTTACCATTTTACTCCATTCTTCTGCTGTATTAATATGTTCTATACATTAATTTTTTTGCATTATGAATTACTGCTGTTGTATCAATATTATTGCTATTATTTATTAATTCTATTAATTCTTGCTCTTTTGAAACAGCATAGAAATGAGAAAATGGAAATTAATCTATGAATTTAGTGAAACATGCAATAAATGCTAAAGGAGAATAATTTTCAACTGAAGCATTAATAATTTCTTTGATATTTGAACAATACTAAAATGTCCATATTCAAAGTAATAAATAGTTATAAAATAAAAATAATTTAGAGAATTATAAAAGGTTTAAGAAATAATTTCTAACCTTATTCTAACTAACTAGAGGAACTTTTCCATTTTCTCAAATGACCTGTATTGGTATCAAGATAGGCATGCCATTTTTCGGACTTTTGTTTTTTCCAACTTTTTATTTCTATTTCCTTTTCTTCATTGTTAGACTCGAATAATTTAGGATCTATTTCTCCTATCTTTTTCAATGATCTATTATGAAGACCATCTACTGGTTTTGACTCAGAATTAGCCATTTCTACTCGACCACCTCATAAAAGGCTATTTTGCCATCTGCTAATTTTTCTACAGCATAAACATCTCCTTCATACTCTACTCGATAGAATTTTGCTTCTTCAAGACGATTAACATCAATATCAATGAAGTCCTTTTCTTTTTCTTTCATTACCTGAACTTCGGAGGAGTTTACTAGGTCTACTTTTTTCTCTGACATGTTTTATTATTGATAATAATGTATTTAAGAATTGGACATAATATATGGGTAAAAAAAGAAAGCCATAGCCTATTAATAAGGAAATCTTTTAATGAGCCACTCAGCGTAAGACAGTGTGTCAGCAAGCTATGGCTGGGATAAGACAGTATAATTTGTCACTAATATGATATTTAATAATTAGATACAATTTATCATAATAGTATTAGTACAATATGAAACCATGCCTTCTATATAGTGTTAGAGAATGATGAATTACTTATAGAAGGCTATGGTGTATCTAGTGCATTCTTCCTTATTGCTGGAAGTAGTATAGAATGAAAATTATATTATTTAAAAACTTTAAACAAATTATTTATCTTATTATTAGAAAGCCATAGCATTATAAAGTAGAGATGAAAGAATGACAAAAAAGCTATGGCTGGATTAATGGAGTAATATATGGCATTTGAGTTATCATATACTAATTAATTATTCATAATAGGCTTTTAATAATTTGAGAGAATTTAATTGCCATAGACTAAACTGGTAGTAGGAAGATGGAAACGGGAAAGATTCTTTCTTTGCTCAGGCGATAGCATGTCAAATGGTTTTTCGATCGATTAGAGGATGTATTGGTATATAATAATTTCTTGAGAAGTTATTTATTAATAAGTAATAAGATTTAATCTTCGAAGAAAGGTCTATGTTGAACATCAAAACCTGGAGAATAATTTGCAAATTGCTGTATTGTGATCATTCTACATATTTTATCCTGCAACTCTGAATGTTCAATAAATTTTTTTTTGCAAATAGGACACATAGAGTTATAGTTCATACTACTAACACAAGATTAATTCAATTAAATAAATTAAACTTTACGCAATTTTTTTCAGAAATCTTTTCATCTTATTTTTTCTCTTACTTCTGATAATAGTTTCTTTATCTCTTGTCTTAATACATATGTATTGATGGTAATTCATATTCTGATATGTATTAAAAAATTGATTGCTACTACTATTAATACTTTTACTATCTACTACTACTATTGCTTAATATGTTAATATCTTTTGTATACTAATAATATATAGAATAAAAATGATGAACTATAAACTAAAACAAGATATATTTTGTTGTGAAATATGTAGTAAGGAAAAAAAAGCAACAGCAAGAAAGACAACAATAGCAAGTGTAAATGAATATCATAAAGATGGCATTATCAAAATACATCATGTTTGTTCAAGCCATATTTTAGATCTTTACAATAAAATAATAAAAGTAATAGAGAGTAAATAATAAAATCTAATTTATTAAAGTATTGAAAATCTTGTTTCTTTCTTTTAGAAATTATTTGTTGCTTTGTAAACCCGAAATTTAAATGGAATTAATAAAATAACTAGAAATTAAGCAAAAATTCGAAAACTAAAGATAACAACAATGATTCTGTTAAAAATTGTTCCCTCTAAAGGTCAAAATATTGGAAACAATACTAACCCAAAATAACTAATTATAGATAGAAAGGATTAGATGCAGTATATGAAAAAAATCAAATAAAATTAATAATTTTTTTAAAAATATTAAGTTATATATCTATTTTCCCATATCTTGTAATTTATCTCCAATATTCCCAACCAGGTCTTTTGCTTCCTCAGTGACTTTAGAGCCAACTTTACGAACATCTTGTCCAGTTTCATTGGCAGATTGAATTGCCTTTTCCATAGTTTGGTTAGCAACTTGTTGAGGATCTTCCTGTTGTTGCATAGTTTGATTTGCTCCTTCACCTTGTGCATTAACTTTAACAAATGTTGTTGTTGTTGATATTCCTGCTATTACAATTAAAAAAGCAGATGCAAGGATGATGGTGGATGATGTAATAACTATTTTTGAATGGATGTTTGATTCCATATCATTTTTAGATAAATGTAACTTCTATTAAAAGCCATAGTCCTCTTTTATTAATATTGTTCTAAATAGAAGACTATGACTTTGAATATATGTATGTCTGTATTGGTGATTTGCTAATTATAATATTTAATAATCCTAGAAAATTTAATTGATTAATTAGTAAATAATAAAAAAGAGAAAATATGGTTTTTGATATTAGTTATAGTATCAATTTTTCTTTTAATTCCTCTATGCCATTACTATTTTTAGTATTATTATTATTGTATGCAACATTTCTAAAATTTTTTTATAGTGATTGTTGTTGTTGTTGTTGTTGTTTATTTTTGTCTACTGCTGCTGTTTCTGTTTTAATATAACTAAGATTCTTTGAGCATTTTTAGTCTTGTATTTAAATCAAAATGCTCGATTATCAAATAAAGGTTATTGTATAAACCCGTGAATGGAATGGAGAGGATGGGATTTGAACCCATTATTGCTGTTCATGGGATTATACAATTTAAAAATATTCAAGAAAACTGAACCTGATTGACTTTTCTAAATGTTCCACAACCAGAAAGACAAGGAGCAGATCTATAGAATAGACTAAGATTGAAGAATTGCAGATAATAAATCATTCATTCAGAGTAAATGACAAGGTAAAGGAAGATGCATTGGCTCATTTGTCTGATCAGTTACTTATTCTAAGTGAAAGAATACAACAGTTAGAAAGAAAACAAATGATATAACAATATAATTTCATATTATTATTCTTAATGCTAATTAAACTACCAATTATGGTATACACAATATTAGAATAATAAAGCCATAGCCTTACTGAGTCAATTAAAAAGTTCAAATAACATTCACAAAGCAATCATAAAAAAATTTGTCTGGTAGGTTTGTAAATTCTATATTTATTATGGTCCGTCAGTGCCTAAATCGACTTCTCCCTCACCATTAGGATCAGTTTGACCTTCGGTCATTCCACCTGTCTCTCCACCTTGATCTTGGGTCCTGTTTTTGTCTTCATCTTTTCCCATCAGTCCCTCTTGTACTAGTTCACTTACATCGATTGACGGTAGTGCACGTATGTCACTATTATTTACTTCACCATTAGGATCAGTTTGACCTTCGGTCATTCCACCTGTCTCTCCACCTTGATCTTGGGTCCTGTTTTTGTCTTCATCTTTTCCCATCAGTCCCTCTTGTACTAGTTCACTTACATC
>DASVFI010000228.1:0-2438 GCA_036380115.1 Nitrososphaeraceae archaeon
AAATATTCATCTGTAAAATTGCATTAATAACGACTTCCATACCTTTTTCATTTATATATAAATTTGTATTATTATTAGATAATGAAAAATGTTCATTTTCTTTTAAAGATATTTCCATATAAAAATAATGATAATTGTATTTATAAATAGTCATTTGATGCTACCTTTTTAGTAAAACTAGGAAGTCCCTAAATTGACTAGGGAATTCTAGCATTAAAAATATTCTTAAATGATTATATTTCTTTAAAAACAATATATTGTAGCAAGCTTATCAAACTTTGCTTTATTCTTCTCCTTCTTCTTCTTAGCCGTTATAAAAATCAAGTAATGGCATGACATTTTAATATAATAACTAATAGATAACACTAGCATGGCTACCCTTAATCCTACAAAAAAATTAATCATAGGAAAATATTGCAATTGTCATAGTATGAGCCTGTAAATATAACCAATATTGTTTTGTCAGGCTTTGACCATTAAATTATCTTCAATTATTATAATGGATAATTAATCGGAATTTATTTCTACTAATTTAGATGTTATATCGACCTAACCCAAAAGACAGAGATCAATTCAATTATGTCATAGCCTTCTATATTATACTAGGCTTATTAAAAAAAGGGCTGCTTATAAATAATCTCGCAGTATTTTGTATTTATAGAATTCAAGTATAAATGGGGAATATAACTCTCAAATATTGTTTAGATGTTAATGTAATGAGTGAAATTATTCTGGTAGTATATACTAGAATTCCCAATTCCAATTACCTATATTGACTTACCAATAATGCTCTTATAATAGTAGCAACAATCGCAATATTATAAATAATTAAATTCATTTCAAAAAGATTCCTTTACGTACTTTTAAAAACAATCATCAAGTAATGACAAAGAAGAAGTTTTTATTATTATTTTACTTGTTTTCTACAACTAAGATAACTCTGTATTATATCTTTGTAGAACCTTTGTGTAAGTTCTATTGATTTTATGAATGTATCTAAATTTTCAGTTATAATATTGTCTATAAGTTTTAAAGACTCATCTCTATTGCTAACTAGTCTGGTATACATATTTTTTATATCAAATGGATAGTTTGTAAATCTTCCAACACCACTAAAAAATACATCCCAAGACAAACCAGAACTATTTTGTAATATTTGAGAATAAACAGAGTTATAGGTATTTATCATATTCTTATGAAGTTCTAGATAATAGTTGGTAATCTCTTTTGCTTCACTATTAATTCTTTCTTGATCTTTTTTTAAATTATTAATATCATCTGCTAATAGTGTATTTTCTTGCTTTCTGTCGGGGTCATAAATTATAGGTCCTGGTATTTTCATTTTTTGTGATTGTTCTTCTTTTGCTTCCATATCGTTCTTTTCTTTATTTAGATTTACTTTGTCATTCTTCCTTGTCTTTCTTGATTTTTTATGATTAAATGTTTGTTCAGAGGACAACACAAACGTACGAACATTCTAACATAAAAAAAGTTGGATTAAAAATATTACATTATTGGTTAAATAAATTTAGAACAGAAGCAGATTTAAAATTTATAAATATAAAATTACAAAAATCTCGAATTATTTAATGATCAAACTTATTATAATCGAATAGTATTATAATACGAATTAGTAAGTAATGATTATAGATGAAATGTATTAATTGCTATTTCGATGCTCCAGTCATTTATCGAAAGCAGTCTTTCCAATCGTAATTTTGCTTTTACAGTAGAGAATTATTTAATATCTTCTTCCTCTTAATCCTTCTCCTCCTCTTCCTCTAAACAACTTCCTTATTAATAGATAAAATGCTTGGCTTAAAATCATCATGAATATACGGTTTTTCCAAATCAATAGTTATAATATTTTATAGTTTACATTCTTTATAACTATATTCTAATTTTTATTTAGTAAGCAGGCATAATTTGCATAAATTTAAACTCTTGTTTTATATTTAATTCTGTATTGCATAAAGAGATATACGTCTTTTTATAATTTATGAATATTTAATCTTAATTTACTATTTAAATTACGTGTTACTAAAATGAAATGCAACAATGGAATAGTCAATAATTCTTTCTATTAAAATTTTAATATTTAGAATGTTATATAGATTCAATAATGGCCAATAAATCTTTAAATGTTATTATTTGGTAAAAGAAGTAAAGATTCTTTACCATCAGCACCGACTATTGAATATTACAAATGTGAAAAAAAATAAAAATTTAACTTTCAATGAAAGATTTTGATTTTTTGAAAAAAACTTAGATATATTAAACATTACAAAAAAATTGAAAAAGTAAAGGATATACTAAAAATAAAATGAATACATAACAAAAAATAAAATATTAAAAATAGGTTTTATGGTTTTTTACAGTATTAATAAATGATTATATTATACAATACCAACAGCATAAAATCCATTATAATTAATTTA
>DASVFI010000229.1:0-14303 GCA_036380115.1 Nitrososphaeraceae archaeon
ATTAAAATAAAAAAGAGGTATTATTTCTTTAAAAATACCCGACCAACAATTCTTCCGACCAAAGTAAAAGATCCAAGATTGCAGCAACAAATACAGTATCTGCTGTTGATGCTAATGGTTCACCTACGACTCCCATAAATATTGAATATATAATAATTATAAATCCAATCAATGCAAATAAGCCTAAAACTATGGATTTAACCTCATCATTTTTATAATCATTAGATTTGTTAGACATGTTTTCAACAATTGCAAATACATCATATTTAGTAATAGAAAAACAATTTTAGAAATTAATATAACCAATCTATAATTACAACTTTAATAATAATCCATTTCTATAATTGTGAAGAGTTTCTTCATCATGACAAAAGCTTTGCTAAAAGTTGGAGAATTTAGTTAACTGCCAAACCATATAAACTTGTTAAGATAAAGAAAATTCCAAGTGCATACCCTATTTTCTTTTAAATGTTGACAATTCTCTTTTTGTTTATTTATCTATTTGATATAAAGAAGTTTATTTCAATCTTATAGTAATGCTTAAGAATTAACAAGAAGAGTAAGAAGAGAAGAAAAGGAGACAGACAGTATAATAAATCATTATAGTATATGTTTTCAAATACATTATGATGATAAAGAGTAGTTTATCTTATAATGTTGTATCTCATCGTCATAGCAGTAATGATAAGAATAATGCTGGTTTGGAAGAAAATAAGCAATGGGAGTTATCATCAAAATGCATTGTGACAAAATCCATTACATTTAACGAATTATGTCCCATATGGTCTAAAAAATTATTTTTAGGACTAGATAGAGTAGATAAATTCATGATTGAGCGAGATTCCAAATATTGTTTTATAGGTGAAGCATGGAAATTTTCAGGAAGATATACTGGATATTATTTAGCATTTTTAATTCCGTTTGTGGGATGTTGGACATGTATAAAGTACTCACGTCAATTCGCTAAGATTTCAAAGAATACAAATAAAAAGGAAAATTTAACAAGAAGCGATTTTGAACCTTTAATTGAATATTTTATGAAACATTGGAATGAAAAACATATGAATGAAAAATCAAAAATCTTGAAATGATTACAAAATTTGTATTTTACATATGATCTTATTTCTCTATTATTTTATATTATATTTCCATCCCCAACTGACACCCGACTTTTTTCCATTTTGACCAATACTTATATTCATATAGACCTATCAAGTTGTCAATAAATGCAAGTTTTCCATTAGAATCACTATGAAAAATCAGAATACCATGATATGTAAGTTCCGTTTAAGTTATTCCTGAATTATGTCCAGTATAGGTTACAATTTCGATCAGCTATCATTATAATGCCATTACCTGTGATAGTAAAAGTATTATCACTATCAGTTTGATATGTTGTTATAAAAGTTGACTTATCGGTAACATTTCCAACATCTTTTAAAATTCCACTTGCAGTATAGGAGTCGAGTTTTAATGTTTCCTTCTTCAACATTTAGAACTATTGAATTACCTGATTGCCTCTTGTTTCCTTGTAAATAGGTTCTCCAAATATCTTGGTGAGATTATTATTTATTGCTGAATATTCATTTTCATATGTTTCCCCTTGTACATTCGCAATTGATAACATATTTGACAATAACATAAAAGTCGCTGCGAAAATTAGGCAAAAAGATACTTTTCATATATTTGAACAATATTAGCAATATAAGTAATAGTAATTTTTATAAATATCTTTTTATCTAATTCAGTTATACAAAATATCTTTTCAATTATTTGGTTACACTAATTGCAAATGCAAAATTTCAATAATGAAATATAGATCCATCCTATTATGTAAGTGGTCAACAATATTTAACTTAATGATACATCAAGAATCATCATCAATACAAAGCCAAATAATAGAAAAAGAGTTGCCAAGTCTACATTACCTCGTCTATGAGATTCTGGAATTACTTCTTCAGCAACAACAAATATCATAGCGCCAGCCGCAAAACTCAAGACATATGGTAATAATGGTTGTGCTATGAAAACAAAAAGTGCTCCGGAAACGCCTGCAATTGGTTCAACTGATGCTGATAACTGACCATAAAAAAAACTTTTTCGAGCTGAATACCCTTGTTGTTTTAAGGGCATAGAAACAGCGAACCCTTCAGGAAAATTTTGTAAACCTATACCAATCGCAAGAGAAATTGCAGCTCCTAAAGTTGCTTCAGGTAAACCCAATGATGCAGCACCAAATGCAACACCGATAGCTAATCCCTCAGGGATATTATGTATAGTTATAGCAAGAACTAGAAGATTACTTGTTTTTAACTTTGTTTTCGGACCTTCAGTAGATACTGGAGGTAAATTGGGATGTAGATGTGGTATAATTTTATCTATTATTCTAATAGCGACTCCTCCTAATAAAAAACCAATTGCAACTGGTAACCATGGCATAAATTCATGCTTTGTGAGTTCTAAAGCTGGTGAAAGCAGAGACCAATAGCTTGCAGCAAGCATAACTCCCGCAGCAAATCCTAACATACCATCAAAAAATTTTCTATTCATGCCTTTTAGTAAAAACACCAAAGATGCTCCCACGGCTGTGATAAACCATGTAAAAGATGTAGCAAATAATGCTTGTATAATAGGATTTAAATCAATAAATGATGGTATCACGATAAAAATTAGAAAACATAAGTAGTCTAATTTTAAAATTTCTAATTATAACCATGATTTAACAATAAAATGTACATCACTAGGCTTAATTGTAAATAGTGTAAATTTGATAGTTGATTTGAAGCAAAAGAACTTTAAATAAAATAAGGATTTGAAGTAATCAAAACAAATCTTTCTGGTTTATAGTATAGTTATAAAATATTATTTAACATAGTAAATTTGTATATTGACTAAAAATAGAATTAAAAAATACAATGGACCTGCAATAAATCCAGTATTTAATTACGGTCATGGGCCAATTCTTGGCAAATAGAGAGTTTTAAAATTTTCACACTTGGAATGTTTTTTGTTACGATTCTGTAAAATTGATTATAGTGAAAAATATAATGGAAGGGAAGAATAGAATCAAGAAAAAGAAGATATGAAGATAAATCTGAAATAGAAATTTACAGTACCTAGACTTAGTTGTGATTTACCTTAATATCCATATTTTGACTGATAACATATAGCAGTAAAAAGAAAACGGTAATAGTATTTGATAACATTTTTTTGAGAGCTTAAAATAGTAATGTCTACTATTCTCAAACAAACTTGAGAAAATTTAATTAATTAACTTTTTAATCTCATTTTTTAATTCTTCTAAAGATAAAGGCTTTTCTAAAAATTTATCAATTTCAAGATTCAAGAATTTATCATTGTAGTTTATAATATCATTTTTAACAGTTGCACTAATAACTATTATTTTTATTCTTTAGTTTCTATCTGTTTCTCTTATCTTTTTTATTAAATCTAATCCAGACATCAAAGGCATTCCATAATCTGTTATAACCAAAATACAGTTTGTAAAATTCTTATTAAAATAATCTAATGCTTCAACAGGATTAACAAAAGAAACTGTTGAATATCCAATTGATTTTAAATAGATATCAAAAGGGTAACAATATCTTTGTCATTATCCACCAATAAGATGTATTTGTTACCATTATCATTAGAGATTGTGATACACACCTATCTAAATATTACTTTTATACTTTTAAATTTTTATAAGTATGTATAGGTAGATTCAACACAGATAGCGGTTCTAAAATACGAGTCTATTGTAGATATACTACTATCTTGTATTTAGCTTTTATTATTAAGAACTTATTTTAAAATAAAAGTATAACAATTGTAATAGAAAAAACTTATCATTTTAATTTTTGTTACATAATAATTATTGCATAAATACAAGGAAAAAGAGAAAAACGTAGATAGGTTACAGAAAAGATGGATCAGATACAAGTCAAAAAAAGCAGATAAAAGTTATTGAATAAAAATTTTATATCAAGTTTGTCTCATGTTCTTTGTATTGTTTTGCTTGTTCTACTGTTACTCTAAAATAGACTATACCATCCTCAAATCGGTCTACTAAATTCTTTGGAATATAGTATTTGTCTTTATCTAAAATTCCCTTTTGTGTTACTATGCAATCTACACCAACTTCTAGTACTTCACCAAAGTCTGCATCATCACCCAATCCTCTTGCTTCTTTTTTAATAATATCTTCTGGATTGTATATAGTATTAGAATCTCTTGACATACAATTAATAGATATACATATTTTATATAAACATCATATTTTTAAAATACCATAGCCTATTGAGTACAACTGGTTGTTAGGGGCTATGGCACATTGGACTGGTTTTTGTATATGTTTTCTTAATATTTTATTCATAATAAAATATATAAAAATTGGAAATAATTTATTGGTAAAAGAAAAAGATGAAATCATAGTTAGTACTAAAATATAAAAGTAGTGCAAACAGTCAATCAAAAAGTCTTTCTTTTATATTCTGTTGATTTAAGGTAATGAATATTAAAAATCAAAGATTACCATTATTTTTTGTAAAATCTATTGTACAATTCTTAATAGGCTAGTACTAGTTTTGCAATTAATTCGTCATGAGTAATACCGATAGTTGTCTAAAATAAGAGTCTAGATTATAGTAATAAAGAAATTTTGAGAGTTTTAATATAAATTGATAAAAAATTTAGTAAAAAATATTGGTAATGGATTAATAATAACGATTATTTTATCATATAACCTTTATTATAATGTTTAACTCTTGGTATACTATGGAGTTCTTTGAGAGAAAGAGAAGTAATGCGAAAGTTTGATAATATGATAAACCAGATAGTTAACTAATAAGAAATGAATTTCTATAATGATAACAGCAGAAAAATATCAAAATTACAAAAAATGTTGATTATTGTTAGTTTTATTATCATTATAATTTGGGGTATCTATTTTGTTATACATGTTATTAATACAATAGAAAATAATAATCCAATTTATAATAGTTTAATTTATTCGTCATTATCTTCTTTTATTCAATCATATTTCATTTGATATTTGTTAGTAATCTTGAAACAATACTAATAGTGTTAATGAAAAACAATAAGTTAAAAGATTTAATAAATTAGAAATATGATAATGAAAGTATGGATTGTATGGAGTGAAAGTGAAAATAGTAATAAATCTACTAGTATAGATAAAATATTTTCTACAGAAAAAAAAGCAATAGAATATGCTGAAAAAGTGAAAGTAGATAATAATTCTGACAAGTATATAGAAGAATTTGAAGTAGATTAACTCTAGTTTAAATAATTTATTTTATTAAAGTTGATAATCTCAAAAGTGATATAAAACATGTTGCCAATTTGTTTGTATGAATAATGTAGATTTCATTAGATTTGAAGTTGTCGATCCTGATCCGGCACCTAACCCTGAACCTGAACCTGAACCACAACCAGAACCAACTCCCCAAAACTAAAACATTTCTTTTATTTTGAATAATTTTTTAAATTTCAAACTAGTTGTTGATTTAACATAAAAAACTATAAAGCAATACAAACAATAGTCAAATTTTAAATGTGTTATAGATATTTTTTTTATTTTAATTCATTATAAGAATAATAACTGGTGTTCAAGGAGAATGATAAAACCTCTAACACCCCTCCCATGTTTTTATGACAGCAGAAGCCCCTGTGCTCCTATGATCGATTGATATATAATGTATTAAATTCAAAATAAAAGATTGTCATATTGCCAAAAATTTATTTATTGGAAATGTACATATACTTATACCACTGAATAACTGCTAATTCTCTCTATAATAATAATGTCCATTTTCACATGGTATCTAATGCCATTTAATGCCTATGTGTTCGTCCAATATTAGTATAGAGACGGTAATAGCAATCCTCTACCATAATTCGTTATTCAGTGGTTGGGATTAGGGAAAATTCCACAACCTAGTCAATATAATAGAAATGGTAATCGTAGTATTGTTGTAATAGATTTTCTTTTCTTCATTTACAGATAATACTAGTATTATCATTTCCTCCTTTTTCCTAATCCCAGTTTGTTATTATTATTTTATCTAATTAAGAAAAAGAGTATTTGAAATTTTAAAATAATTTTTATAAGATTATTTTGATAAAGTATGATTGACTACTTTTGCCAATAAAAATATTACAAAACCTAGTGAAACTGATGTAATAATATATGTAATTATTGAAGCAACTTTCAATTGATAATATAGATAATTATTAAATGTTGTTTTTTTATCATTTTCATAGAAAAAATTCTATTAACCTAAATATTACAAATTTAGGATTCTTTTGAACAAACAAAAGTTTCAGTAAAAAAATCTTTGTTGTAATGGTTGCAGGAAATCTACAATTTTTATACAGTTTGTAGTTCATTTTAATAAATTAGTATATAATTTCATTCGAGTTCGGTGGAAACCATGAGTATTTCCACATGGGCTAGGATTCGATTATATCATTCATTGTCCAATCACATTTATCTAATTGATTTATCGTGCTGCTAATGAATTTGGTTTATCTAAATCCTTAATCAATTTCTTTTCACATTCACTACCTTCAGGGGGATTCAAATCTTGTCCTATTACACATGCATGAAATCTATCTCCTATTTGTATTGGACCCATATCGGTATTTCTGTCAAAGGCAAATGTTCTTTCAATTGTATATCCTCCAATTTTATCAAATTCTTCTTGAACATCTTCAATAACTTCAGATTTGATTTGTCCTTTTAGCATTGCCATAATCTTGATTTTCTGTGCATTCTTTTTATCTTCCATTGGAACTATTATTTTTACCTGAACTGGTTTGTTACTGCTAACGTCTTTAGCATTACTTTGTTTTTTATTATATTGTTTTACATCACTGTTTGAGGACAGATTATCATTATTATTATTATTATTATTATTAGTTAATGACTTTGTCTTCTCATTATCAAGAGTATCAAATGATACTACTTTGGGTTTTGAATGCATCTGATAATAAGCATTAGTTTTATTGTAAACTTGTGATTTTGCTTTAAATAAAGTTGCCTTAGTTGGAAATGTAGTTGATTGGATATCACCTTCATTACAATCAAAATATTCTATAGTAGTAGTAGCATTATTTTCTTTTTCAAAAGATATTGATTTTATGTTATTGTTATCATTACTTGTAACATGATATGCACATACAAAAAATTCATCTGGTTTACTAGCACTAACAAACTCATTATCTTTATTCATCTCAAATTTAACAGTTAACTTTTTAGTAGAATCCTTTAATTTATCTAAAGGAATATTTTTAACAAAATCTTCACCATTGATAACACCAACTACTTTAATTATTCCTGTTTTTGATATACTTTGAATATTAATCTTAGACACAACAACTAACTTATTATTTTCATCAACATTTGCTTTTTTTATTACAATTTCAGATTTTTGTGCATTGACAGATTTAGAATCCAACATTGTCAAATGCATAGTAATAACAAATATCATTACAAAAAAGAGTAATCCATAAGATATTGTTGATGATACTGACATGATAAAAAAAAGGGCTTTAAAATATATTAATAGAGCGTAATATTCTATAGATAGAACTTCCTATGTAGTTTAACTATTCGCTACATACTATAATATATATTATAGCGATAATATATAATAAAAAAACAGAATAGATATAAATCCCTACTGAAGGATGAAGTGTTGATGTATAGATTAGAAGATACCCTTAATTTTATAGCAAATAGAAACAGGCTTTTTGTAAATTTTATTATTCTCATTCTATGTTGAAAATATAAAGAGAAAGTGAAACAAATTAGTATATCATTAAAATAAAAAATAAGAAAATTTAGGTTGTGGCTTAAGGAGGTGGGCTGATCAATCCAAGACTTATTAAACATCCTATTATTTGGTCAATTACTAATTGAGCATCAACCATTTCGAAAACACTTTCAAGAAAGTCCCTTAGTTGATCCTCTGTAAATTCTCCAGTCTCTAAAATATCACTGAATCCTTCTATTTCTTGTGCAGGGATTACTAGAAGAGATTGAGTGAGAATAAATAGCAGATTCGGAGGTATTGGTCCTCCTTCAGTGGTTGGTAAGAAACAATCTTCACAGATCTCTGTTTCATTACCATTACCATCTGTTGCATTGTCACCTCTTATGTTATTGTTATTAATTATACATACAAAATCTTTATCTTTCGTGTATCCGCTGTCATATCCATTATATTGATCATCATTACCACCAAATGAACCAACACTTGAGTCTCTTTCATCTTCTGCAGCTGCTGCTCCTACTTGACCATTACCAACGCTGACATCTCCTATAATATCACCGTTGATATTATTGTTGATATTGGTACATTTAATTTTCTTTACAATGACATTGCTATCTTTGGATTTGTAGTAGCTATTGTATTTTCATATGATATCTTGTCGTTGTCCTTTTCATATTCAGGTTCGTAGTCATTGTATTACTTGCTGGAATATAAAGAATCAAGGATAATGATAAAAACGGAAATATAACAATAGACATTCAATTGTTAACAATAATAGAAGAATCAGAAAAAGAAGATGTTGTTGTTGTCGTTGTTATAATTGGAATATACTCCACAATAACTTTAGCAGGATATGTATTAATTTCGAATTTTACCATTACCAATTCTTGTAATTCTGGACCTGCATAAAACTCATTCAACTGTTTTTCTACATCTTCTAAGTTATTAGAATAGAATATTTTGATGCGGTTCTTTATTGCCAATAGATACTCTATGTATATCTACGAACATCATGTATTTTTAAATTATAATGTCAATCTTCTATCTATTTTTATTTTAATAATCTAATCTATTAAATTCATATAGGATTCTTGTTTTCCCTTTTTTTTATTATTTGTCAGTCATTATATTTCAATATTTGATGCAATAACCATACAATACTTTTGTCATTCTATTGTTTTCTATGCCAGTAGGAGCTAATAAAATACTAATTTAATACTTAATATTTATTCAACAAGACAAAAATTCTAATATTCTAGTTTATATAAGTAAACTCATTCATTCAGCATCTAACGATAAATAGGCGAAATGAATTTGTTAGTCTTTCTCCTTCTTTGACATTCGGGTTCACTTACAAAAACAGCAGGGGTCGTATACATATTGAGATAGCTGCTCGAGAGTGGAATCGTTAATGAGATATTCTACTACATTATATTATAGCTTTTTATATTTTAATACTTGAATTAGCGTATTCTTTTAAATAAACTAATTTTAAGAATGGTTGTTTATAATACATAACTGAAACTAGTTATGAATTTAACGAAACAAACCAAATATACAGCTATTGTTACTGGAAGTACAAGAGGCATAGGTAAAGAAACTGCATTACTTTTATTAAAAAATGGAATAAATGTTATTGTATCTTCCAGAAATCAAGATAATATAGATAAAATTTTACAAGAAATTCTTGTTGAATTTCCTTCTAAAAAAGATAATATTTTGGGTTTAAAGTGTGATGTTAGCAATTACTCTGATGTAAAATCTCTTGTCAATAAGTCGATAAAAAGATTTGGAAAGATTGACATTCTTGTTAATAATGCAGGTATAGTTTATTTTAAAAGTTTATTGGATACAACTGAAGAAGAATGGGATAGAACCATTGATATTAATTTAAAAGGTGCTTTTCTATTTACCAAGGAAGTTCTTCAGTATATGATTGAAAATAAATCTGGCGGTATTATTGTCAATGTTAGTTCTGGGGCTGGAAGGTCTGGTTTTCCAAACTTATCTTCATACTGTGCAAGCAAATTTGGTATAATAGGTATTACTGAAAGCCTCGCTAAAGAAGTTGATGATTCTAATATTAAAGTTATGGCAATATGTCCTGGCGGAATGGATACAAAAATGATGAAAGATGTTGTTAATCAAGGATTTGATAGATCTAATATGAAATTGATGAAACCTGAAGAAGTCGCAAAAAAGATTTATGATATGATATTTAATCAAAAAGATTACTATAATGGACAATCAATAGAACTTTATAATAAATGAAAATATTAATTTCAGTATTCCCCTTTTAAGAAAAGTTTCTTTTTAAGTTTAGATGTTTTTGAAATGCTTTCAACATCATGTACAGATTTAAAAGGCTATGATAATTATTGCAGATACTTTTGAGTATAACTTCTATTTAATATTAAAAAAATTGAGTCAATTTACTTAGTCAAGAAGTAATTTATTGTCATAGCCAGTTAATTGCAGGTAAATTTAAAGCCTACAATTAATTGATTGTGACATCGGAGAAGACTATGACTGAATACAACAAAGATGACGATTTTGTTTTGGTAATAGATAATAAAATTATCTTAATTAACAATTGAAGATAACTTATTGGTAAAAGAAAATAATAAAGCAATAACCTCTACAAAAATATAATCGCTTTATATTAAAAAAAAGAAAAATTTTTGTTTGTTCGTATGTTATTCTACATAATCAAAGAAGGATTAATGGCCTCTATTAGACAACTCCCATACCAGATCATTAAACATCGTATTCATATGATCAATTTTAACATCCATACCTTCAAGTAAAGTAAGGGCTTCAGAAGTATGATTGCCTTTTATCAGTTGTTTAACTTCATCGATATTATTTGCTAATTGGGAATGAGTAAATCTCATATGACTCATCATTTGTTCTGAGGCACCGATTTGTGCAAATACCTGCTGTAGGGGAATAACAAAAATACTCCCGACCATTAGTAGAAGTACAATTGACTTCATAGTATTATTATACAATTTAATCTATTAAAGATTTAGAATATTCAATTATTATAGTGGTAATAATTTCAATGAATTTTTCATCAATATCTAATATACTTCTTATATATTTTCGTTTTAGCCAATGGAACTCTGCATTCTTTCCCATTTTCATCAGTGTTAATCTAATATAATGGCTTGTTCACCTAAATACCCTGCATCTCCATATATTGCTAAAATACCAAAGCCAATAGAGAAGAAGTAAAAAGAAAGTTTGTTAACTTTAGAAGCTAACATATGGCTTTACAATAACAGAGAAATTATTAATATATTTATTACTCTAAACACTTTTTTATTACAATTGAACATTATTATTTATACAAATATACATGTCATCAGTAACAAATGATAGTAATAATGATAATAGTAAATTCCTCTTTACTTTTACTAAAAATATACTGGATTCAGACAAGTCTATAAGATGGGTTGGAGTAATAGATAAAAATGGTATTATTATAAATGAACAATATAGAGAAGGACTAAAACCATTGCTAACTAAAGAAGAGAATCAAGAATCTGCAATCAATACAATAACTAGACATAAAACGAGAACTAAATTCGAGCCAAAAATAGGAAAATTAACCTATACTTTGGGAAGATATCAAAACTTGAGTAGGTCTACAATTTCAATTAATGAAAATTATTATTTACTATTAACTATAGATTTTGAAGAAAACAATTTTGATAAAATAATAATGGAAAAAATCATCCCTACAATTAATAAAGAAAAAGAGAAATTCTCGTAATAATAATTTGTTATTCTAAAAAGAAAAAAAATAATTATGCTCTTGTACTGTTGTTGTTTTCTTTTTAGTAAATGCATTGAAAAGGCATTAGTATGTAGGGGATATAATGATTTACTTTTCATTATTTTTAAAATAGAAAATAATGTAGAGTCACAATATAAAAATTAATATTATATGTCTTAATATATAAAAAATACTAAATTAATTCATTATCATTTCCGATTGTAGTATGTAATAATTCTCCAATTGCATTATGCATTTTAACAAAGTTTAATCCTTTTTCTGTAGTCTTGAATGTTTTAGTTCCTTCAAGATATTCTATTAGATTGTTTTCAACCAAAACTGAAAGGTATTCTCTTAATTGATTATAACTTAGAAAAGATATATACATAATTTTTGTCTTGGTTGCTCCTCCATTTGCAGCGTCAAGTATATTACAGACTATTTCTGTTCTACTTCTATATTTCATATTATTAGATAAGCGATTTACTTATATTAATATAATATAACAGGAAAAGATAAGATAACTATAGTAAAACATTCTAAAGATTATTATCGAAAAATATTTTTTATATTGGAAAATAACAATATAGTAAATAATAAAACATTTTATAAAATTACTATAATTATAGGATAAGTCAGAAATAAAGGTGACCAATATCCAACCGTCTTCCGTCAAAAACACTGAAAATAGTATATCTTATAAGATATTGTTTTTTAACGATAACCCCAAACGGATCTGCAAATTCTGTGGCTGTAATATTGATGTCCCGGAGGATCTTTTAGATTTATTATTCGAACTACATGCGACCTGCTGGCAAGAGTATAGAAGCAGAGGAATTATATATCCAATACCGGCTAATTATTAAACATGTTATTTATAAACATACTTATAATAACATTATTCCTAATACCAAATCTTTCAGACCCAAGAGGTCCTATCTGCTTTTGAAAATTGTAATTTTAGATGATATATGTTCTTTCTTACAATAACAATTATTCATTATTAAAATTTTCTATTTGGATCGTAATCATTAGATTTGCTTTCCAATGTAAATCCTTAATATTTAAGATTATAATTTTTAACATTAACCGACTAAGGTTCAAGTAACTGCATAGTATTGATAAGCGAGAAATAGGTAAATAATAAATCAACAAAAACATCTCTCACCATAGAATAGAGATTTATCTCCATTCCCATACTTTTTCAGTAGAAATTCCAGATTCATCTATTTCAGTTTCAAAAACTCCTATTTTGTTATTCAAAAACGAAAGTTTTCTATTTGTTGAAGATGATTTATAAAATACTGACCCACGAAAACTAGCGCTTACTTGTTCTTTAGAATGTCATATTCCATTGGTAGTTATTATCTCCTGTCCTTCACCATAAGTTACATTTTTGTCTACAGGAATAGTCCTAAACATTCCTATAATTTTAATCTCAATATCTTTGAATTTTCCTTCTTGTGCTATGGAATGTTCTATTTTGTATTCATCTGTATTTAAGATTCTTGAACTTGTAAGTCTGCCTTTTATTTCAAATAATAATTCTCAAATTATACTTGGTATTTAATTCAAATTGATTCATCTATATAAATAGAATACAAATAAAAATTCAAAGATAACTTTTCTATGAATATGTAATTCCCTTGTGTTTATTATTGGAAACTTATTTTAATAGATTTGTTGAGCTTCTAATAAAAGAGACTAAATTTTTCTATAGAGTAGAAGTTAGTTAAAATATAACACTTTGTGATATAATAAAACAAATAACAAATGACTCATTTATCTTTCCCACAATTATCTGGCAAATCAGTCAATTTAAGAGAACTTTCAATGGATGATGCTACGACTATAGTCATTCTTATGAGTTATGAAATATCTAAATATCTTTATGAAGTACCACATCCTTACAAAATAGATGATGCTTTAAATTTTATTAAATCTAGTTATAAAAATTTCAGTTTGCGTAATGGTATAACTTTTGGTATAGAATACAAAAATACATTAGAATCAAATTGGCCATTAGCTGGAACTATAGGTATTAAAGATATTGATTATGTTAACAAAAAAGCAAACGTAGGATATTGGATTGGTAAACAATACCAGGATAAAGGCATATCAACAGAATCTGTTAAACTAGTTATTAACTATGCATTTGATGTATTGAAATTAGAAGAAATTTCAGCTTATGTTTTTCCTGATAACAATCCATCCATAAGAGTTTTAGAAAAAAATGGGTTTGTGAAGATAACTGCTGAGGTAAAAGAATATAACCATATCTCAAATAGTTACAGGAATTCCTTAATTTATATAATAAAAAATAAGAGTAATAAGTTCCATTAATATAATTTTATACTTATATCATCATGGAGGCGTAAGGAGTAATACCGATAGTGATGCAAAAATAATGGCATAATATCACCAGTTCTACCGTTGTCTCATATTTGCTTTTTAGTAACTTAATTTGAATTGTTTGAAATGGATGGAATAGTATAGCATGAATCTAAGATTGACATTTCATATCGTAAATAAAATAAAAAGAGGGGTATTATTTCTTTAAGAATCTCTGACCAACAATTGTTCCGACCAAAGTAAAAGACCCAATGATTGCAGCAACAAATACAGTATCTGCTGTTGATGCTAATGGTTCACCTACGACTCCCATAAATATTGAATATATAATTATTATAAATCCAATCAATGCGAATAGCCCTAAAACTATGGAT
>DASVFI010000230.1:0-12951 GCA_036380115.1 Nitrososphaeraceae archaeon
AAGAGTAAAATGGGTATTAATATCTGATAATTATGTTTCATTCTCATTCTTATAAGAATCAGAAAGTCTGTACAAGATATACTTATCCTCTGGAGAGAATTTTGCAGGAGTAGGATCAACAGTAATTGCCGAACAAGATGGACATTGACTCTTAAGAGTGTAAAGATTGCAAATTAAACATTTTCTCAATAAATGTTTCATGTTAATGGACTAATTGTTGTTGTGTCTTTTTCGATTCTTGGCGTATAAAATTAAAATGACCGTCTTCTTTTTCAATGGCAGACTTGATTTTTTCGATAGAATTATTAATAGATTTCTCAGCTATTTTAAAATTATCAGCAGCAACAACTATTCTGTATTTAGGTGCCGCAATATATGAGATTATAATCTTTGCATTACCTTTTGTAGTTTCTGCAGCACTTAAAACAGATTTTATAATTTCTACGCCATTAGATTTTTGTGATGAAACTTCTAATATACCTCTTATTTCAACATGAGGAATAGAAATCTTTTTACTTTCTTCTTCAATTATATTCATTACATCTTCATTTAATTCCAATGACAGTAACACTTCCTTTCCTTTTTTTGCTGTAGCTTCAAAAATATCATAAACATAATCGTATTTGGTTAAAATTTTTTCTTCAATTTGTTTTATTTGTTCATCAGAAAGATTGGCTTTATTTTTTATTATTGCCATGAAAGCATTAGCCTTTTCATTTTTCTTAACCTCAATAATTTTTGATTTTTTTTCTTCCCCTGATACTTGTTTTAATGATAAATCTACTTCTGATCTTGCTTTATTTACTCTAATAACTTTTAAAACAATTTTTTGATTAGGTCTTACATACCTTTCAATATTTCTTATCCAACCTGTTGCTATTTCAGAAATATGTAAAAATCCTGTAATATTACCATGTTCCTCTAAAGAAACATATGCTCCATGACTGGTAACTTGTTTAACATTAGCAAGAACAATATCTCCGTCATCAGGGAGATTCTTATGGCTCTCCATCTTTAATTAACTCAAAGATTAGCTATATTTATCTTGTCAGTATATCATAATTTTAGCAACTAATAATCAATCCCTCTTTTAGCTTTTATTCCCGATTTATAAGGATGTTTGATTTCATTCATTTCAGTAACTAAATCAGCAACTTTGATAATTTCATGTGGTGCATAATTACCTGTTAACACAATAGATGTATCTTTAGGTCGCACATTAATTAATTCAAGTACTTCCTCCGTTGAAACAAGTTTAAGATTGATGGCATAATTAATTTCGTCTAATATAATTATATCATATTTTTTGGAAGATATTTTTTCTTTTGCAAGGATTAATGCGTCCTTTGCAGATTTTTTATGCTCTCCAAAATCATGATCATCATCCAATATTCCAATAAAACCTTTTCCTGCAGCAATCATTTCGAATTCAGGGGTTAATCTTTTAGAACTTGAAAGCTCTCCATAATACCACTCACCTTTAATAAATTGAATCATTAATACCTTAAGTCCATGACCTACTGCTCTCAATACTATTCCTAATGCAGCAGTAGTTTTTCCTTTTCCTTTACCAGTATAAATTAATACAAGTCCTCTATTGGTTTCCATAGTTATAGTTGTATTCAATAATATTGTAAATTATATTTTGCTTTCTCATAATCCATTTTTTTTATAGTTTATGTATATTAATTATAGAATGATCATTTAAAAAGTTTATATTTTTAACACTATAACTATGATTAAGTTTTTTTTAGATATGCAAAATAAACAAACAATATTACAGAATTGGAGTAATGAGGAAATATCTATTAACGACATTATTAATAATATTTTTAATTTACTCAATATTAATGACATAGAAATTAAAAACGAAGTAATAGAAATTTCAAGAAATTCCAGAGCTGAAAATCCATCGGATAAATGGTTTTATGCATTGAAAATAGTTTCAATATGTTCTATAAAGCATAGTAAGATTTTTTATCAATCTCAATTATACGATCTTTTAACAATATTATCGCGAATTCTCGATGAAAGGAAAAAGGATGTTGTAAATACAACTACATTTAACATATATAAAGATATAATGGAAAATTATAATAAATTAAATGATACTCTAAGGCTTATTTTTCCATTTATAATAGTAAATCTTATGTATATACTAAAATATGGACACGATCTTGAAGGAAAACCCATAAATATATATGCTATTAACAATTATTATCAAAATTCAAAACTTAATTTAGAAAATGAATTAAAAAAAATATTATTGCATAATATAGAAACTAATAATATTCAAGATAATAAATTATCTGTAATTTTAGAAAAACTTACTGGAAGGAGTGAAAAAGAAATACAAATTGCATTCCAAAATTTAATTGAAACTGATCGAAAAAAGCTGGAAGATGTTTGTAATAATTATCAAAAACTCCAGGAATATTGTAAAATCATTGAAACCAATGGATTTAGCGAAATAATTGAAAAAGAAGCTGGAAGAAAATTATCTGGGAGTCAATTACAACATGCAATATACTCAATTAAAAAAACAAAACTATATCTAGAAAACTTATTGGATGGCGCATTTGTTCCAAATGGTAAGCATGGAATTAATCATATAAAGCACAATATGGAATACGGTTTTCAATTAGCAGGGATTATCCAATCAAAAAGAAAAAAACCTATTTTTGATAAAAATAATTTCCAAGTTTAATTTTTTTAGTATTTATAGAAATCCTATATATCGCAATGACAGATAGAATCAAGGTTAAATCCAAAATAAACAACATTCTTGGAATTTGTTGTTATCATTTACTCCCTATAAAACAAGAATATTATACTGGAAAAGGAAAAATCATAGGAATTTGTACCTTATCAAGCTTGGATTTACTCAAAGAAATCAAAAATAATCAAGAGATCATGGATAAAATTTCTATAGTAGGCAGATTACTTTCAGAAAATAAAGGAATAGACGAAATTATTAAATTTACTACAAATAATAAAAGTTTGAAATATCTTTTACTTTGTGGGGAGGAAGTTAAAGGTCATTTGCCTGGACAGACATTAATTGCGTTAAACAAAAATGGAATTGATCAAAAGAAAAAAGTTATAAATTCTGCTGCAGCATACCCCTTTTTAGCATGTACTAATCATGAAATTGAATATTTTAGGCATCAAATAAATATCATTGAAAAGATTGGACTAAAAGATATAGATAAAATTAGAGATACAATCTATGATATTTATGTTTAAGTTTACTAAAATAAATGAGCATAAATAACGTATTACAAGAAAAATAAAATATTAATAGATTATTAAGATATTATTAATATATTATATAAATATCTCTAATATTATAAATTTTCTTTTAATAAAGTAAAGCATTTCTTATTTTTTAAGAAATTTATAACAGTGTTTGTTTTTAAATTTATGGAATATGCAAATCCAAATGTTTTAGTAGATACACAATGGGTAGAGGAACATGTAAATGATAATAATGTTCGGATAGCTGAAGTAGACTATGATCCAAAAGCAAATTATAATCTTGGTCACATACCTAACGCAGTTCTATTCGACTGGAAAAAGGACATAAATGATCCTCTTGCAAGAAATATCATTTCAAGAGATGACTGTTCAAAATTATTACAAAAAGCTGGAATAAATAATGATACTACCCTTGTATTATATGGCGATTTTAATAATTGGTTTGCTGCTTTTGCTTTTTGGGTTTTCGAATATTATGGTATGACAAATGTAAAAATAATGAACGGAGGAAGAAAAAAATGGCTTGAAGAAGATAGACCAATTTCAAAAGATACGCCCACTTTTCCTATGGGAAATTTTAAACCTTCTGAACCTAATCCAGCTCTAAGAGCATTCCTTAATCAAGTAAGAGAATCGTTAAACTCTGACCAAATAAAGAGGATAGATGTTAGAAGCCCACAAGAATTTAGTGGAGAAATAACTGCACCTGCCGAATATCCTACAGAACACGCCCAAAGAGGAGGCCATATTCCAGGAGCCGTAAATATACCATGGGCAAAAGCAGTGAATGATGATGGTACATTCAAATCAGCCGATGAACTTGCAAAATTATATCAAACAGTTGGGATCATGCCTGATAAGGAAATAATTACATATTGCAGAATAGGAGAACGTTCTTCTCATACATGGTTTGTTTTGAAACATCTGCTTGGATATCCAAATGTAAAAAATTATGATGGATCATGGACTGAATGGGGAAATATGATTGACAACCCTATCGAGAAATAAAGAGACATCAATTATTTTTTTCTTTTTTAACTAAAAAGTGAAATATGGAACCTTCTTTTCTTACTTCTAATATTGATTGAGAACGTTCTTTAGACCATCTCGCCAATTCGAGATCCGCAGTTATATCATCAGAAGCCAAATATACAATCTCGCCGATGTTAATTTGAGTTAATAGATCATCCAGTTTGGTAAGAGTTGCAGCACATTCAGTACCAAGCTCATACATTTCATAATCTGGATAGGCTTTGAAACAACGGACATGAAATTCATCTATAAGATTTTTAAATTGTCCATGACATTCATCAATTGATTTTAAATAATTAAGATCTTTTTCTAAATTTGAAGGAATAATTTTTAACAACCATCCTAAGTCATAAGGACTGTCATTAACTTGTTTGGGTTTAGAGAGTACTGAAACGTTAATCTCTTTTATCTTACCACTAAGTGGAGATCGTACTATCCCAAAATATTTTGAACTTTCTATAGAACCTAAGCTTTTTCCTTTATCAATAAAAAAATCCTCTTTTTTAAGTTTAATTGTTTTTATTTTGCCTGAAATAGATGAGAAAATAGGTATAATTCCAATTTTTATATAGTCTGTATTTGAAGTATCGATCCATACAAAGTTATCAGGATCATATAACAAATTATCAGGAAAATTACAATTATTAATAATCATAAATTTAAAGCATTATAGAACCAATTTTATTCTTTACTTTACTCTAAATTTTTTAATATGTTTGATAGGGATATAATGATTGATTTCTAAAGATTATTGAAAGACTTCTTGTGAAAGAAGTTCAATTATCTTTAAATTAACAAAACCCGTATTTATAATTAAATTTGTATATGAATGAACATGATACATTAGAAAAAATTAATGCAGATATTAGAAATTGTAAATTATGTTCATTATCAGATACTAGAAAAAATACTGTGCCTGGTGAAGGAAAATTTCTCAAGAAATTAATGATAATAGGAGAAGCTCCAGGTTATCATGAAGATCAATCAGGAAGACCTTTTATTGGTGCTGCTGGAAAAATATTAAGAAACACCCTGGCAAAAAACCAGATAAATATTGAAGATGTATTCATTACTAATATTGTAAAATGTAGGCCTCCAAATAATAGACCACCACAAATTAATGAAAAAAAAATATGTCTACACTATTTAGATAGGCAAATCGTTTTACTGAAACCAAATATAATATGTTTATTGGGAAATGTGGCAAGTTCTTATATTCTAAATCTTAATTCTATTACAAATAAAAGAGGAAAAGTTATACACAAGGATGGCTTGAAATATTTTATTACGTATCATCCTGCAGCTACAATTTATAATCGTAGTTTGCTAAATACATTTGAATTAGATATAAAGAAACTTGCAGAATATGTATCATAAATATTTTTAGTATGGAAAAAGTTATTGAATCATCAAGAATACAGTTATTTTTATCTATTATTTAATAATAGATAATACCAATACCAATTGATGCATCATGACAATTATCCGATAAAAAATTTATATTGTAAATTTGATGGGATGTGTCAACCTGTTAATCCAGGAGGGATAGCATGCTATGGTTTTATTATTCAAAAAAAAAATGACCAAGTTAATAAGATTTATGAAGAAGGAGGTATTGCCTTTGAGCCTTTTTCCGAGGAATCTAGTAATAATGTTGCAGAATATGTAGGATTAATTAAATCATTAGAATGGTTATCTAACAACGGATATAACAAATCTACAATACTCATACAAGGAGATTCTCAATTAATTATTAATCAAATATGTGGTAAATATAAAGTAAGATCAGCGAAATTAATGCTTTATTTCGAAAGAACTAAATTGCTTATTAAGAATTTTGACAATCTTGAGATCGAATGGATAGCACGAGATAAGAATAAAGAAGCTGATTATTTAGCAAATAAAGCTTATATTGATTTTATAGATAAAAATTATGAATCTTTATATAACAAATTAAAACCTCATTTTGCAACGGATCAACAAATTAAATTATTAAGACATTTACAAATAAATCCTTCGAGATACATAAGTCGAATTGAGGCAAATAGATTTCTTAAGAAATATAATGAAAAAAAATGAACCTTTTTAATAATTTACTTGATGCAAAGCTTTTATCTAGTTTGTTTATTGTATATTGTGAATGCCAAGAACAAAGAGTTCAGCAAAGTCTTCAGAAAAGGAAGGAATCCCACCTTGGATAGAAGAAGAGATTAGATCAATACAATTTACAGAATCTGAAATACTAAATCGAACGGGATACATATTAGAAATTTATCAAGATGATTACAAATTAGACATCCAACTTTATGAAGCATTACCTGATGGGCGTAGTATAGTAGAAGGCATAGATGTTCCATCTTCTCAAGATATATCTAAGTTTATGAAAGGATTCGTTTATGAGTTCAAGATTAAAATGTCTCGGGGAAAACTTAGCGAAAATACCATAGAATTTCTCAAATCACAATTTATGGTAGATATGGACGCTATTTATCAATTTGAATTAATTGAATTACAATTGATGGATGTCGAATCTGAAGAAAATTTTCATGATTCCCTCGATGATATTGATGACTCATAATTGAAAATAAATCTAAGTTCGTTAATATTAACTATTTAAATTTTAATAACTAACAACAATTGTTTGGTCAAGCTTGTGGATTTTTTCCAGAGGGATTTTTTTTATCGATAGCAAGTTTCATTAATAAAATCCACATTATTACAAGAGGAATATGATAAGACGCAATTCTCCAAGAAATAATTACGTCTAAATGTGAATCTTGCAAGACATCATTAATTGATGGAATATGATCCAATCCAGAGACATATGCCCACAATCCAAGTTCAGTTAATCCTGATCCACCAACTGTTATTGGTAAACTTCCTAATTCGGTTGAAGCTGCGGTAGCTAAAATAGACTTGTATAACTCTAGATTAGATTCTACTAGGCCTCCAAGGACAAGGAAAGATGCTCCGAGACACGCAAATGCAAAAAAAGTAATAACTATACCAACAAAAAATATTTTTATAGTTCTGGTGGAATTGAAGTTTTCTCTACTCATAGTGCATAAATCGCTAAGTGCAGAATTTGTATAGTTAATAATTGTGTCAGCACGTTCTTTTGACAAAAATCTATGTATTAGTTTTGTCATAAATTTAGGAAGTTGGATGTTATAATGTGCTGAAAAAATAACAACTATCAACCAGAATCCAAAAATCAGAGAAGATATAAGAATTATAATGGTTCCAATAAGAATTGCGCCATTATAAAGAGCAATTATACCTGCAAATAATGCAAGAATTGTGCCCACAAAAACATCTGCGATGATTTCCATTGTAGCAATCCATGCTGCAATCCCCGCTGGAACCTTGTTTTTTGTTAGCCATGCTATTCTAATTATTTCACCACCAATATAAGATGGTGTAGTATTAGTAACAAATTCACTTCCAATGCGCACTGAGATTAATTTAAAAGATGATGCTATCTTATAATCTAAAAATTTATCTACAAAATATTTAAATCTGAATGCCTGAAGAAAAACTTTTGTAAGACTAAATATAACAGACATAATAAATGGAACTAATCCAACACTAAAGATATCTGTAACAGATACTGGAGAGAAAATAAATAGAAGAAGAAGGGGTAAAAGACTTATTAGTATTCCAAGTAGTCTCCAATTCAATTTATCTGATTACTACACTATATAGTTATATAATAATCAATCAATTTTTTAATAAATTGAATGTCATACTTGTAATACAAATATAAAATATCATATATATTATATTTGAAAGACAAAAATTAATGAAAGCCATTTATATAACAGGGACTGCAGGTTCAGGAAAATCGTTACTTACTTCAAATCTCTTACAATGGTATATTGACCATGATAATTTTCCTATTACTGTTAATTTGGATCCTGCTGTATCAGAATTACCTTATCGTCCAGATGTAGACATACGAAATTATATAGACATAAACAATATAGTAGAATCTTATGGTTTAGGTCCTAATGGTGCAATAATAATGTCACATGATTTGATTGGTACTAAAATTCAAGAGATTCAATTAGAAGTTGATGAATTAAACCCTGATTATATTCTAATTGATACTCCTGGACAAATTGAATTATTTGCTTATAGATCTAGTGGTTACTATTTTATATCCAACTTTCAGGCAGATAGCAAAGCTACTATCTTTATAATGGATGGTGTGTTAGTTTCATCCCCAATTAATTTTGTTTCTTTATCACTACTTTCAGCTTCGATAAATTTTAGATTAAAACTATCACAGATTAATGTATTATCAAAAAGGGATCTAATAATAGATAATTTAGAAAATATTTTAGACTGGGCTCAGTCAGATACATCTCTACTTAAAGCTTTAGATAAAGAAAACAATCCAGAATTTTCTTTATTAAGTAAAGATTTGATAAAAATTATTTCACAAAACGGATTGAATCAAGAATTAATAGCTGTATCGAATCTGACAATGAATGGTTTAATAGAATTATCTTCTGTTTTATCAAGAATACTTAATCAAGGGGAAGAAATTCAATATTAAATGTACAAAAAATGGATTCATATAAAGCAATAGCTCCATCTTCTACAGCTAATTTAGGACCAGGTTTTGACATATTTGGACTTGCTTTGGATCTCTTTAAGGATGAAATAAGAATAACCAAGAAGAGAAATCAAAATAAAAAGATAACTATCTCTACAATAAAACAAGTTGAAGGAATAAAAATTCCGTCAGATAATGAAAACAATTCTGCTGCATTGGTAGTTCAGAAAATGATGGACGACTTTAAAATAAATGATAGTATTGATATTGAAATAATTAAAGGAGTTCCTCCAGGATATGGTTTAGGAAGTAGTGCAGCATCATCTGTTGCGGCAGCATATGCTTTTAACCAGATATATAATCTAAAAATAGATTTAAATGAATTAATTAATTATGCCGCAGAAGGAGAAAGAGCTTCAGCAGGAATCAAACATTATGATAATGTTGCTAGTTCTATGTTAGGAGGATTTATAATAGTAAGAACTATTCCACGTCTGGAATTCATCAAATTTGAACCACCAGAAGATCTTTATTTTGTAATTGGAATTCCCAAAATTATAGTTCCAAAAAAGAAAACGGAAGCTGCAAGAAGCATATTACCTTTAAATTCATCTTTAGAAAATATCATAACAAATATTTCTAATGCAAGTACTATTGTGGCTGGTTTTGCCTACAAAGATGTAGAAATGATAGCAAAGGGAATTGACGATAAAATTGTGGAACCTGCTAGAAAAAAAATGATTCCAGGATTTGATAAGGTAAAGGAGAAGGCTATTAATGCAGGTGCATTAGCATTCACTATTAGTGGTGCTGGACCTTCAATTATTTCAATATTGAAAACAGACACCCATTCGAATAACATTATGGAATCTATTAAAGAAGGATTTGCAGAATCAAAAATTGAAAGCAAGGTTTACTTATGTAAACCAAGTAATGGTGTACAAAATTGATAGAAAGATAGAATATTGTTCTCTTTATTTACTTTTTTTCCCCTTATTAAGGAATGCAGACATTAGATTTATCCTATCTTCATGAGCGAAGCAAAGGGCCCATCCATAAATTTCCATTCGTAAACCAGCATCAATATCCATATCCATTCCTTTATTGATTAAGTATTTACTTGCCTTAATGGCATTATAGCTATTCTTTGTAATTTCTTTAGCCATAGAAAGGGATTTTTCTATTAACTTTTTGTTTAAAAGTTTTGCTAATTCTTTTTCATGTTCTTTACGTTTTATTTCATCACCATCGGAAGGCGCTTCTGGTAATTCTTCTTTTGTTAATCGGATAACGTCGTTAACCAATCCTATACTATATGCTTCCTCTGCATTTATCATTTTTCCAGTAAAAATCATTTCTTTTGCTTTAGCAGGTCCGATAATCCGTAACAATCTTTGTGTTCCTCCCCAGCCTGGTGGTATTCCGATTGTGACTTCAGGTTGCCCAATTTTTGCATTGCTTGAACATATTCTAAGATCACAAACCAGTGCCAATTCACATCCTCCACCTAATGCAAAACCATTAATTGCAGCTATCACTGGTTTTTCCAATCTTTCAAGTTTATTTAATACAGATTGAGCAGCTGATGCATATTTTTCTGCATCAATAGGAGATATATTAACCATATAAGAAATATCTGCACCTGCACAAAATGATCTTTCGCCAACTCCTGTGATAATAACAGCTTTTATACTATCATCTACTCCAACAATATCTATTGTTTTAGATAACTCCCAAATTACATCTACATTCATTGAATTCAATGCTTCAGGTCTATTGATTTTAATAAGTGCTACATCACCCATGGGTTCCAAGAGAACATATTTTAGCGTAGACATATTCTTATTCCAATAACAAACATCACTTAAACTTTATCAAAAAAACAAAAATAATCTAAAATTATATTGAAATAAAGAAAATTTATTAAAATAGTCTATAAATAAAAATTAGCATCTTTAGAGAAATGGAAGATTTAAGCTCCTGCCATACCGTTTCTTAGATCTACTGCCCGATGATCTTCACTTTCTGCAGCTGCTTTATGCATTTCTGATATAGCACAACCCATTTGTGCTTCTGGTTTTCCTCTTCTCATTAATCCACGGTATAAGCCAGCTTCTAATGTTTGTCCGTGTGCTTTTTCCCATTCTTCAACAGGAATACTAAATTTCTTTTGAATTCTATCACGATACCATTCAGGTATAACATTAAATGCACAGAATGGAATTACTCTAAGATCAGGTGTTAGATAATGTATATCACATCTTTGTAATCTTTCCAGATCTTCATTGTACTTATCCTGAAAATGCATCATGCCTAAAAATAACGATCTAACATGCCAAGACCCTACGGCATCAAAGTTACGCTTTAGCAAAATGCTAGAGAACATCTTTGCTAGGTTAAGACCATGAGGCTGTTTACTTCTATCTACAAATTGATTTAATTTTCTCATTACATCTAACATTGCCCAATATCTATTTGCACCAGAACGTAATTCATCTGCTTTTTCTTCGAAATATTCCAATAAACCCTTAATATCTACAAATGATGTTAATGGAATCAATTTCTTTGTTTGAACGTCTTCGAACACATAAGTGCCTGCACCACATGCAAAGTGAATTGATAATTCATATTTTGGTTTTTTACTAAATGCTTCAATAACATCTGTCATTGGCATGCAAGATGGGACAGGAAACCAAGAATCAGTAGAAATTTCACCATTAGTTTGTTCTTGGATCCTTTCAATACAATCAGGAATAGTAATTCTATATTTCTCTCGTTCTTTTTTGCCCATTCTTCCAGTAAGTGAAACTGGTTGAAAGTTAACAGCATGTACTACATCCATATTTTTTTGAGCAAATTGAATTATACCACCCAACTCATGATCGTTTATTGATTTAATAACAGTAGGCACAAAAACAACAGTCATGCCACACTTTCTAGCAGATTCTAAAGTATAAGGAACTTCCCAGTGGTTTTTGGGGTTAGTACGTGGAGTGACACCATCAAACGATAGGTAAAGATTACTTACGCCAGCATTTCGTACCTGACGCATTGTTTCAGGAGACATTGCTAATTTAATACCATTAGTATTTAATTGAATATGATCGACTCCTTCTTCTTTCATTATTTTAATAACATCAACAATATCATCTCTAAGCATTGGCTCACCACCAGTTACTTGTATAGAGTTTCCTGCAATTGGTCTTTCAGCTTTTAAAGTCTTCATCATAGCCCGAATTTGTTCATAATTTGGTTCGTAAAGATATGCACCTTCGAGGCCTTTTTTGACATAGAAAAAGCAATACCAACATGTTAAATCACATCTGTTAGTTACTATCATATTAGAAAGTCCAGAATGTGATAAATGATTTGTACATAATCCACAATTTGTTGGACAAGCACATTTATCTACCATAACATTTGGAGCATGTGCACCCTTTCCATCTTTCCAGTATGTACTAAATTTTTTGTACATATCGACAGAGCCAAAATACAACTCTTCACATTCTCCATGTGACGGACATGTTTTAGTCATATAGACTTTGCCTTCTCTTTCAAATACTTCTGCATCGAGAATCATATTACAATCAGGACATATACTTTGGGTATATCTGATTGTCTTTTTAGTAGTAGATATCTTTTTTGTTATATTTGATATTTGTATTAATTCCATAACTATTTTTACCTTGAACTGCTTAAACTAAATTCTTTTAATATATAAATATAATTATATAAATCCTAAGGTGATTAGGATAAAAAAATAGTTGATATTTGATGGATTTATAAAAATTCTAGAGATTTAGCCATATTGATAATGGCTTGCTTTCATTCCAGGTTTCATGTCTCTTTGTGTTCTTACTTTTCTTACAGCATCTTCAAAGTGACGCATAGTAACATGAGCTTCCATGGTATGTTTAGATGCTTCCTCTGGATTTGGATACTTACCAATATACTCATGCAATACAAGAGATATAGCAGTATTTACAACTGCAGCTACATCAGCTCCGCTAAATCCATCTGTTAGTTCTGATATTCTTTTTAGATTAAGATCATTACCTATAGGCTTTCCTTGGACATTAAGTTCCAGTATTTTTTCTCTA
>DASVFI010000231.1:0-3357 GCA_036380115.1 Nitrososphaeraceae archaeon
TTTTACAAAAGTTTTCTTTAACTTTTCATAAAGCGCATTTAACGATATTTTTTTATTTTTTAATTCTCTTTTTATAGGTTTTTAATTAATTAATCTATTACTCTAGTGATATTTGTATACAAAAGAAATACTTAAAACTAAACAAAGATAGATTTATTTTGGATATTAGATCCTATTGTTGTTTACCTTCTTTATCATCATCTTTATGACCATGGTAATATTTAGGATGCTTCTTCATCTATTTTTTCTGATGGCTCATTAGTTGGTAATGGTGAACTCATGCTAACTTTAAATTGGTTCAATTCGGGAAAATTCTTTTTTACAATAATATTTCTTCCTACTGCAAGTATCTCAGATTTAGGAATGTCAAATCTCTCATTTCCATATCCAAATACAACTATTTTATCTGGCGTTTCTTTCATAATATGTCCAACGTGATCTTCATTTTCTGTTCTTACTCCTCTATTAAATAGTGAATGAGGATATTTGCCTTCATATGTTCCTAAATCAGCATCAGTATTATATTCCCAAGGATCTCTTCTACTACTAATAGGAAGTGGATCATTACGATTGACACTATATTTACTTTGAATTTCTGAAAATGAAAGACCAATTAGAACATTGGCACCAACTTGTTGAATTTCTGAAATAGGTATATCATATCTTTTATTTTTTCCACCAAACACTACTATTTTATCTGGTGTTTCTCTAACTACATGCCCGAGGCTAGGTTCATCTAATGCCTTTACTCCTTTGTTAAAATATTTTCCTGATACCAATAGAAGTAGATTGTAATTATTCTAATTAAAGATTAGATACTTTAAGAAATATAAATGAAGTTTGACCTTGGGATATTGAACTTCAAGAAGTCAAAGATAATATTATGTAGATGTTAAAAGACGAATATATTTCTCATCTTTTTAAATTATGTAGATTATTTGATAGAACCTCTATTTAGTTCGTATAAATTAATGTTGTAATTCTTACAATACGGATGTGTAAATATTTCATAAAAAGTATGAATTTTTAACAAATTTTAGGTTCTGTTGATTCTAGCGGTGTTTTAAACAGGTGTTGAGAAATGGGTGTTAAAGGGATAGCAACAAACCTCTAACACCAGTTTTGTAACATATGTGGATTATTTTTTAACAAAGAATTAACTTAATATAATATATTTATCATTTTATTGGCTAAATTAGATCAATTTCTTTATTCTAATATCCCCTTATGCTTTCTAATGTTTCTAACAAGGGTATAAACTTCCTTTTCCATTACTTCTCTCGTACAATGGAACTATCTACAATTAACTATAGATTTTACTATTTGAGGTAGAAATAATCATATCATACGATGCCATAATTAGTATTATAATGATAAAATTCCTTGAAATGGATGAAAATGTGACAATCAAAGATCAGATGGAAATAAGTAATGAAACAGGTTCAGTAATTCTGATAAATAAATTCAATATCGAACCAGATAAAGTTGAACTTTTTTTAAAGGAATGGACAGAAGAGGCTACTCGATTTAAACAACAGCCTGGTTTTATTTCTACACAATTACATAAAGGCATTGGCAAGAGTTGTGTCTTCATTAATTATGCCGTCTGGGAATCATTGGAGCACTATAAAAATGCGCTTGACAAGGTAGTAGGTTCTGACAAGATGCAATCACGACTTTCTAAATATCCTGATAGTTTAGTAGTTTCCCCACATTTATTCAAAAAGGTTTCGGTTCCCGGAATATGCGTAGAATAGAATAGTAGTATAATAACAATAATGATAAAATAGAAATTGAAGTTGGAAATTATAGACCAAGTAAAGATAAAAATTTTCATGCATGGAGATATTATATAGTTCATGAGCAGATAGAAGGATACTGGGGTAAAAAAAATAAAGTTAGAAAACATAGAAGATGCTATTTGACTCATGAGCAGAAGAAACAACTAGTAGAGAAACTAATAACAAATGAGTGAACACTTTGAACCTTTTTCTAGTTACAAATTGTTATTTTGGAGATTAAAAATTGCCCATTGAAGATGCATTAAAACAAGCACTTACTTCTCTTCCAAAGTTAAAGGATGGCATTGATCCTAATCTAGCGGATATTTGTCATATTGCTCAAACGATAAAAGATTTCTTTAATTTACAATTTAATAATAAAAAATTCTCTAAAGAGGAAGTTGTAGAAATTGTTGAAATTGTAGAAGAAAAATTGTTACGACCTGTTACAATTCGCCTAGTATATAGGGACAATATCCGCCTCGGAAACGATGCTCTTAGGGTTAAGTCTGCAGAACAAATATTAGATGAATTTAAGGCAATAGTAAATGAAATTTCCAAAAGACAATTAGATTTTGGATCCTTTGAAGAGATAATTACTAAGGCTTTATTCTTTTGGTATGGTTGTTTATGTATGGATAAGACTTGCAGAAAAGGGGATATTGAAGGAAATCCAATTAAATATAAATTGGAAATTCATGATTATCTAAAAAATAATTCAAATCCATGGATATACTATGGTTTTGTGTCTGCAAGTAAATTTAGAATGACACCTGATCAGTTGCAAATAAAAGATTATTCATGGATTCCTAAAGATTCGCCTTATTGGAAGGGTGACATATAGTATTCACTTTTGAATTTACAACTAATCACGTATTGAACTCATAATGCTAGAATATGAGAACCACCGACCTTGAATTAGATATTTAAAGTAACAAATATTTTTTAATAAAACATGAACTGCACGTAATCAATAGCATTTTAGTTGCAAGTATAAACTTCATTCATCGAGGAATCAAAAAGGTGAACTTTTTGTAAATCTATGCTATTGATAAGATTGGCATCTTTTAGGCTTTCACAAGTAAAATAAGTATTGTCTAGTATTGCATTAATAAGATCAACATTTATGAGGTTTGCAACACGAAGATCAGCATTAGATAGGTCTGAACTTAAAAGATTAGCATTTGTTAAGTATGAATTAATAAGATAAGCATTTGTTAGGTTTGCACCAAAAAGATCAGCACTTGCAAGGTCTGCATAACTAAGATTAGCATCTGTGAAGTCTGCAACACGAAGATTGGCATCTGTTAGGTTTGTACCAAAAAGATTAGCTTTTGTTAGATCTGAACCTAAAAGATCAGCATCTGTTAGGTTTGCATTACCAAGATCAGCATTTGTGAGGTATACAAAGCGAAGATCAACATTTGTTAGATCTGAACCTAAAAGATCAGCATCTGTTAGATCTGCATAACGAAGAAAAACATCTGTTAGGTTTGCATTACTAAGATTCACATTTGTGAGTTTTGTACCAAAAAGATCAGCATTTGTGAGGTCTGCAAATCGAAGATCAACATTG
>DASVFI010000232.1:0-7544 GCA_036380115.1 Nitrososphaeraceae archaeon
CATAATGTTTTATAACATGGGTTTTACTGATTATGAACTAGAACCGTTATTTAAGGAAACAAGCCCGTTCTTAAGAATAATGGTCTATCATCACTTTCTGTTAGAAATGACAAAGATATTATGTTAGAACAATAACAAAAACAACAGAAAATCTTTACGATATTAATGGTTTAAAATTCGATTTTTTACAAAAGAAGATATAAAATATTTTATAAATGACAATTTTAAAATTAAAAATATAATTTAAGGCTATGAAGAACCTGCAAGTTTATACTTTGTTTTTTGTTTAAGAATTAAAAAGACTTTAACACTTAATACTTATTACTTTGAAATGTGCTGATTGTATTTGCGCCATAGAAGAATGTAAAGGTAGCCAATCTCCATTTTCATTGTCCTAATTGTATTCTTGATAAATGTTGTTGTTGGGAAAGTTTCTATTTCAATAATGATAATTAATTGAGAACAGAATTTCCAGTGATTCAATTTGTATTAGCCTGTTTATGATTATTGATTTATCAATTTAACTAATTCTTTTATTAATAACTTCCATATTATGTGTTATTTTAATGAAATCAAATTATTATTTTCATCATCATCATCATCATCATCACAATCACAACTATTACAACTTTTTGATTTAATATTTACTTTTTTACGTGCTTCAATGAATACTACTGTTAATGCTCCTACTAATAATGCTAGTGGAATTCCCAGCAAAATAGAATAATTATAAAATACTATTCCGATAGTTTCAGCAGTTAGTATACAAGCGCTTTCTGCAGTAATTAAAATGACCATACTTGTTTTTAGTATATACTTTAAGTTTGGTTCTTTTTTTAGATATAATATTTTCTTTATGCCTTTTATAAAATATCCAAATGTTAGAAACATGTTTGAAAGAAATCCTTTATTTGATTGTCGCTCTAGTACTGAACAACAACTTTCAATTTTTAATCCAGTTCCAGCATATCTCCCTAAAATAGTCATAAAAGTAGTAAAACCAGCAAGAGCATATCCTATAATATATGCCAATGCAATTCCTATTAAATTGAAACCAAATGTGTAAAGTCCAATATTCTCTCCTATTTCAGCAGCCATTATGCAAAGAATTTCTATTCCAAGGGCAGCAGGCAATAGATTTTTTGTAATGTTAAAAAATAATGTACTCTTTGATTGTAGAGATAAATTTGGAGATAAAGATAAAGATTTTTTTCTCAATGTGTTAGTATGAATAGTAATACAGCAGCAAATCTCCTTAATACAATTTTTACATTTTATTCCGTTATTTAAAAATTCATCATTATTATTACAATTATTAATAGAGCATTTACATTCTGAACATACAATATTTTCTGCCACTATTTTATTATATTCAAATATATAAAAAATAAAGATTACTCTTAACTCGATACAAAAAGTCGTATAAAACTTCCCAAACCCTTTTTTTGGATATCAATAATATACTAATCATCTTAAAATCCTTTGTAGTACTTAGTTTTACCACCCAAAATCAACAATCTTTTATTCTACTTGCTTTTACTATTATTGCTACTATAGGCAATAGTATTCACACTTTGGTTCACTGGTGTTATTGTAGCCTCTAACACCCATTTCTAAAATCCAACAAACTAAAACTATCTTAATCTTTTCTAATTACCAGTAAATATATTTTATTTTGATAGAGTATGTTGAATTGTTTTTGCCAATACATATATAACAAAACATAATGAACCACATGAAAAAATGTAAGAAATTATCGACGCAAATTTAATAGTATAGGTGACAATTAAAATATTAATTTTTTTTTATTATTTTTATAGAAAAAGTCTATTAATTAAAGTTTTTTTAGATTTTAGGTTTTTTTTGAAATTAATCTTAATTTGCAAAGCCTATAATTAAAACTTTTTTTCTATTTAATACAAAAATAGATTAAATTGAATGCCTATGTGTTCATCCAATATTAGTATAGAGACGGTAATAGCAATCCTCTACCATAATTCGTTATTCAGTGGTTGGAATTAGGGAAAATTCTGACCAATATAATAGAAATGGTATTAGTAGTAATAGTAGTATTGTTGTAATAACTTTTCTTTTCTTCATTTACAGATAATACTAGTATTATCATTTCCTCTTTTTTCCTCCCAATTTATTATTATTATCATTATTATTTATCCAATGAGAATAAAATTTATTAACTGTGGAACAACCTATACTTTTGAATTATTAAAAATAATTAAGTCGATAAAAATTAAAGACTAATTAAAGTAAATATCGATAGAGGTACAAAATAAGAGTCTATTTTATAGTAATACTTTGCCTATAGCATATATAATAAAGAGCTTATTATAAAATATTTACAAAATTCAATAATCTTGCTTGATATATACAGTAGACTAGAAGGATAAGCAATTTTCAAAATAAATTCCTAATTTTTTACTGTATTAGTTTATAGAATCTCATTACGAAAATATTAAATGTAAAAATAATATTCACTATTCAATGAAATTCAAGAAAAATTTGTCTAAAAGAATAGAGTATCTTGTTTCAATCCTAACTGTTAGTATCTTATCCTATTTTGCAATATCTACCTTTTCTGTTGTGCAAGGACAGGAAAAAGACGATCTGAATGTAATAGTAACTTTTTTTGATATAAATGATAATACCGATGACATAATAACTTTCATTAATTCAGATGGTAGTACACAAGCAAAATTATTAGCTCATTTAGAAAGTGAAAAAATGAGCAATACTACCGAAATCCGATTTAATCTCAACTCAAGTCAAATAGACATTGGAGATCAATTTAGAGTATGTGCTTTATTCATTAAATCCAGTGAGATAATATGCAAGATAGGAGAGAAATCAGGGGCAGAAAGACCTGAAATAGTAGATTTTAAATTAGCAAGTGATGAGTTAACGAAAATTGATGTTCAAAATATTTCTGTCCAAGATTTGGATACTAATAATAATGATGATGATGATGATGACAGTAAGGATAATGGAAATGACAAAGATGATACTGATAATAACAATGAGAAAAATAATAACGACAGCATAGAAGAAGATTAAGTAAATTTACAGATAACGACAGCATAGAAGAAGATTAAGTAAATTTACAGATAATACTAGTATTATCATTTCCTCCTAAATAAGAATTTCAAGATATTCAATAATTTGAGATAAAAGACATTCCCACGTTCCAATAATGAATAATTTTATTATCATATACTGGCCAAATGAGACTTGAGTAGCAATAACAATAAGAGAAATAGTAGTTAGTAGATATAGCTTTTTGTTTTTTAGAAAAATGGGTGTCAAAGGAGAGCCAAACCTCTAACACCCAGAATAATATGCCTATTCCAAATTACTTTGGTAATTAATAGTAAAAGCTGTTCTATTTAAAAACTTGTTGATTTGTGGGTGTTAGATTTGCCTGCTTTAACACCCACTAACTGAATACAACTAGAGATGTTTTGTGGTTGAGTAAATAATAAACGTGAAAGTAGAATAAAAGATTGTTGATATTATCAACCGGCTTTTGACATCTTATGTTAAAGTATAATCAATCATAGGGTTTACAAAACCCTTATTCAATAATACTTATATATTTTAAAGTTCTGGGACAACTATTGCAATAACGAAATCAATCGTCGTCGTAGATGACGAACCAGATGTAGTTGAGCTCTTTAGGGATGCAATTTCATCATATGGCTATGGTGTAGATGCTTTTACTGACCCTTTCGTAGCATTTGCTCATATTAAAAGAAATCCTAAACAGTATAACTTGTTGATTACTGATTTTAGGATGAGCAAATTAAATGGATGTAAACTTGGAATCAAAGTCAAAGAATTAAATGACAAGATAAAAATTCTTCTTATTACTGCACATGAAAACATTGAATGTGACGAACTTAACTTTGAGCTATTGAACAAACCAATCTCAATAAAAACTTTGATAGACAAAGTTAATGAAAACGTAAAATAGCCATTATTGTGTTAATTCTGTAATACTTTTTTGTTTGTTAAATAGAAAATGACTTAATATCTTATAGTATAAACAATGTCATAATATTCATTGAATGTAGTAGGTTATAATCATAATAAATCAATAGCTGTAGTAGATGATGAAGAGGATATCGTTACTATATTTAAAGTTCTACAAGAAAATGGTTATCATGTAATGGGATTTACTAATCCTCTTTTCATCCTGATTATATTCGTGAATTTCCCGATAAATTTAGTTTGATTATTGTTGACTACAGAATGTCTCCAATACAGGGATGTGAGATATCTAGCAAAATATCAGCAATAAATCCAACAATCAAAATGATACTATAACTGCATATGATGATATAAAAAATAATTCTTTAAATCTGGAAATTGTCAAAAAACCAATAACGACAAGTAAACTATTACAAATAATTCAACAACATTTGAATTGATATACTTATTCTATTATTCTTAATGAAAACAATCTATAATTTCTATCGTCGAATATCTTAACTAACAGCACATACTACTTTTTTCTAAAACTAATTCATTAAATTTATCTTTCAGACTTCTCAATAAGATTGGTTTGTGTATCATAACCACACAAAAAGAAGTATATGAAATGAAGTTAACACCGATATAATAGGCACAGAATGGAATGATGTCTATAGCTGTGCATAAATAAGACCATGTTTACTGTTATAGTAATATAGATAAAGATTTACTTAGTTTCATGTTACAAATTGGCGATGTTATATAAAAAAGAAAGAATATTAGACAAATAATTGTATTTTTATAACACACCGAGAAACCAAAGATAGATACTTAATTATCATAAAAACTATATAAAAATATGTCAGATGAAGATAGAACTAAAGAAGAGAGAGGTCAAGCTCTCTAGGAAAAGAGGAAAGGAATCAAAAAAGGGTAGTAACATAGTAATCTCACTCAGTATTTGTTGTATCATTTCTGTTAATTAGTTAGATATCATCGATTTATTTTTTCGTCAAAGTAAAAGTGATCAAGGGGTAAATAAGAAGAATAAAAATGAATATGAAAAAAGAAAGTACACTACGTCCACATAAAGGTATTTTTGTTATATTGTAGTATAATATCATACTATTTTTCTGTTAATCTTTCTTTTTTGCCATTAGGATATTCTATTGTTACTCGTTCTTTTGCTATATCGACATGAATTTTTTTATCTTCTATTACCTTATTTTTTCTAATTACGATTTCTCCTATTTTTACCTTTTTTTTTGTAATTACAAGTTGTTCAGCATATAGTGGGATAACTTTTTGTGTCTTATCATTTAATACTTCATTATTGCTTAAAGTTCTAGTAGAACTTGTTTTTTCTTCATCGAATAGTTGAATCTCATCTTCTTTTACTTTTACCTGTTGTCTATCTTTTTCTTTTTGTTGTCTTTTTATGTCTTCTTTTTTTTCTTTCTCAATCTTATTTTCATCTTCATCACTTTCTCCGATATATTGAAAATTTATAATTTTATCCTTAATCTGAGTCAAAATATCTTCTTTTGAATATGAATCAAGCTCTTTATCATCTACAAATATTTTTTCATATGCTATTGGTACATTTATTTTTTCATCATGTATTATCCATCTTTTTTCTATTTTAACATCTTCTGCCAAAGTCTTTTTAGAAAGATTGTATCTTTCTTCGATTATAGGAATAACAAATTGCTGTTGTCCTTCTTGTTTTTCTATATTAGTTCCTGCCTGTACTTTAGTTGCTGCAAAGGAGTTAATATCCTGGTGTTGTGTCTGTACCTTTTGTGCATAATCTGTTGTCTTCTCTTTGAATGATCCAAATAAATGCCCTATTTTAGAGGTAATTGAATCTCTTTCTTGATGGACTTTATGGGCTCTGATTGTCATTATTGAATCTTTTGATTTTTTTGGTGAAATTATAATAGGATTTACTTCAAGATTCTTTTTCTTATTGTCATTTTTATTCTCTTCTTGGACCATAGAATTATCATCATTTTCTCGATGGAATGATTCCATATCTAATAAATTATAGATAATATAGTTTAAGAAGAACCAGTTAATTGTTTATTGTATAAATTGTTATGGATGATAGCTATAAAAATTAAGTCGCGTAAAATAACAAATTATCTAAGAGGTCTTTACTCTTTTATTTCTGGAGTGTATTTTAGATAGACCATACTGAACTAGATATTTTTGGTCATTGATTCCTTTGGATTTGTAATAATATTTGCTAAATAGATAGGAAATTACATACCACATTATACTATTTACTATAATAGTAAATAAAAAACCATAATAGTATGTCATAATTGTTCCAGTAATAGTACCGCCAATGAGAAAAGGGATTTGTCGTTTTAATATTGATTTTAAAATGGTATATAGACAACATCCTATAATAATAGTCGTAGCATCAGCAGTTTTTCAGGCTTTTCTCTTGCTTTTTTTGATAAAACTTACTTGGCCGTTAATTTCTAAATATGATGATTTAATATTGGAAACATCATCAGTACTACTAACCCTCTTTTATTGCTAGATTCTATTTTTCATCATGACAATCAATTTCGTTTGGTTCTTATCGATTATAAAATGCCTCAAATCACTGGCTGTGAATTGGCTAACAAAATAGCAGACATAAATCCAAGAATCAAAATGGTGTTATTAACTGCAATCAATGATATCATAAATAATAAATTGAATTTAGAACTTATTCATAAGCCATTAAGAATGTATCAACTTTTACATATAGTTGCGAAATACATGAGCTAAACAATCACTTAAAGTTCGAGTTCATCTAAATCAATATTAATTAGTCAAATAAGGTTATAGAAATTTGGATTTTCTACAGAAAGTTTACCCAATAATTAAATTAATTTGTCATTTTCGATTGTAGTTTGTAATAATTCTCCAATTGCATTATGCATTTTAAGAAACTTTAATCCTTTTTCTGTAGTCTTGAATTCGTGAGTCCCATCATGATACTCTATTAGGTTATTTTCAATCAAGACAGAAAGATATTCTTTTAATTGCCCATAGCTTAAAAAAGCACTATACATAATTTTTGTCTTGGTTGCTCCTCCATTAGCGGCATCTAACATCATTGATACTATTTCTGTTCTGCTTCGGTATTTCATATATAGTACATGTTGATTGACTTATTTTAATCTGTTGTCCAAATCAATGGTAAGTTTATATCTAAAAAGGTAATGCAATAAGATAAATTGCTTAATAATAATAGTTAATTAGTAAATCCAGAAATAGCAAGTTATTTAAAAAATGAGAAAACTTTTACTTTTGTTGATATAAGAAATTACCCTAGATTATTGTTGTTGTTGTTTATGTACAATAATATGTCTCTCTCCACTTTCGTATATTTTTTCAAATTCCTTTTTGAAATTGTAATCATTTAATAAATCCATTATTGGTTCATAAAGAGTTTTCCCATTCCCTACATCATGAATTTCTATTAAAAAAGAAATATCCTTACTTTTAGATAATATGTTGATAGTTCCTTTTAGAACTTCAAGTTCTGCTCCCTCAACATC
>DASVFI010000233.1:0-26477 GCA_036380115.1 Nitrososphaeraceae archaeon
TTTTAAGTAGTCCTTTACTGTTTTTCTTATGACTATTATCTTCCAATTCTTAAGATAATGTTCATTTTCTTTAAAGATTTCACAGGCATCATGGACTACAATTGTGATATCTTTATTTTTTAACTTTTCAAGAAGATGGAATTTTTGATACATATCTGCAATAAACATTCTTTTTCTTTTGATGTTATCAAGAAATGCTATTGGTCTTTTTTGATAACAAATGCCATACCCAAAATCTCCTATATCTTTTTCAAATGCATCTGTTAGACAAATAACCGATTTTATATTTAGCAAATGAAGTAAGTGTGCTGTAAAAGTAGTACAGCCCCCATACCGATAGTCAGATAAATAAAATAGTTGGTGCTGTTCTTCTTGTTCTTCATTTACATTTTGATATTTGTTTAACTTTATGTCCAGTATGGATTTAGTTATCAATTTTTTATTATTTGTGTTTGATATCACTAATACAATTAATTGTTAAACATAAAAGATAAGCATTTAATTTATATCTCGGTCAAAATTTATAACTATTAAAGACCTTGTTTTTGTTATTTAGAAGTTTTTGCTAATTATTAATTATTCATATTTATCTATGACTAAAAGCTTAGGCCTCCTAAGAATAACATTCAGAATAATTAGATAGTAAGACTATGTTGCGTAAATTTTCTGTATTTGATTGCATTAACATTGCTAAATATGCTATTATCTAAAAATTTATGTTAATTATTTATAGCCAGGTATTATTAATTTCTATAATAATCACTACATTTTATTGATAAAATTTTTCACAGAATAGAGTATATATTAGATCTGAACATTTTTTGCAAAAAACTTTTGTATCACTTATTTGTTTTTCAGATTCTTGATTGAAAATGGCAAGTGAAAGTTTATAGGTATTTTTACTCTCTATTCCACATCTCATACAAGTAATCATATATCCATTATTTTTTAAAATAGATATTATTATAGTTTAACAAAATTTACATATATGATTTTACCTTATCATCAACTAAAATGAATAGTCATCATCTTTCCAGCAACAGGATGCTGATTGTTTTGTTACTCCAACACTGGTATCTCGTTTTACATAGGCCGGTAGTTTATAAGTATCCTTTAGTGTTCCCCATCGTATAACAAATTCAACTAAGAATAGGTGTTTATACTTCTTAAAGCCCCTTCTGTTTGATTCATAATCATGAGAAATAATTGTAGATCTTATTTGGATAATAAAACCTGATATGTTCCATCTCCTGTATTTTCAAAGTTTGTTATATTGAATTTGTCTTCTTGTAATAACTCAATTGATTGAAAGAAAATATCACTAAATGTTAATTCTTGAGTATCTTTAGTTAGAGTTTTAGTACAACCTTCCAAGAAAATAGTATTATTTCCTTCAAATACTACATTAACTAATAGATCACAAAATGAATAAGGGCAATTATCCCCCTTGAATTTTTGTTCTATGATTTCGGTATAATTTTTTTTCAGATAATTATCACCAATATTAATATTATTAACAGATTGTGTTATATTTTCAAATATTTCATTCATAATCTTTTGGTTATTTTTATTTGCAGTAACAAGATCTGGAGAAGCAGAGTATGATATTCTATATCCAGTATTTTCATTATAAAATAAATAATCTGTCGCTATGAGTTTACCGTAATCAACTTTAGGTGTGGTTTGATATGTAATATTAATATATTGAGTATCTCCATTCTGCATTTTTTTATAATCAATAATATCATAAAGGTTATCTTTTAGTAACTCTCTTTGGACGTGTTTGCTTAATTGTTTTAGATCATTTATATCAGGATATACTATATCTGGATATACCTGTATAAATATCGCAGGTTCTTCTATTATATATTCTCCTTCTTTTTGTTCAGTTCGTAGTGCTATTAAAATTATTGTAATATCGCTTCCTATTTCCATGACTTCTTCTTCTCGATCAATGATGTGCCATTCATCAGGATACTGGAATTTGATGTTATATTCATCATTTACATATTCTTTTAAAGCATAAACCTGTTGTTGGACTGCTATTACCACAAAAACTAAAATCAAAATTGAAAGGATAATTTGGATATTTAATATTAGTTTCAATAAATGAGATTAAAAATTACTTATAAAAAAAGATTTATTTTAGTAATATTACCTGCTATCGTGTAAGATTTGTTTTCTAGTTCATTCAATTTTTTTACAATATGATCTTGTAACATTGAATTATTTCGCATTTCTCTTATTGTTATTGTTGTGATTACATCGTAGCAAACATCAAATTTTTTTCATGTTCTTTGATCCTAATATATGATGTTGTTAATAATAAAAAAGTGGTAATATATTATGACTACTGAAAAAACTAATGATATTGTTAGAAAAAAACAAGAAGACATAGATGCTAAAGAAAATGAGATCGAAGAAACACTTAACACTGTTTCTTATAAAGACATAAAAGAATCGAAAAAAGAGGCTAACGTAATTGGAGACTCTGACCACGAATAGATTGTTTGTTTGACTTTAATCTTTCATTTTCAATATTCTTTATTGGATAAAAAGGTTGTTAGATTTCTAGAAGTAAAAGAATCATTATACTTAAGATATTCATTTAAAAATTGGGTGTCATACAGAGGCTACATATATAACACCCACTTGGAGGGAGTAAATGATGACTTGTTCAAGGATTTACAGTAGTAGCACATAATTATAAAGCATAATAACAAATAAAGATAAAAAATAATTATTCTCTATTCTTGATATATCAAAACATTATACTGCTTTTGTATTTTATCAATATGATATAATATAATTGGGTGTTAAAAGAAGGAGAATGACAAAAACCTCTAACATCCATACATGGTGGCAAAAGCTTTTTTCGAATTAATTAGTTGGTAAACAAAATACTAGATTCTAAAATAAAAAATTGTTTATTCTAGAGAATTATAAATAATAAATAATATGATTTAGTAGGGAAGGAAAAAGAGCAAAAGAACAAAAGCAATTGCAGCCAATGTTGACAAAATTACAAGTGTAGTTGATTTCATAGTATTATTATTCAATTTATTCTATTAAACATTCGGATTTTTTATTTATTATTCATTCAATGGAGGAGGTGGGATTTGAAGCCTCGGTTCGATGTCTTGCTTTTTGAGACTTCATGTATTCTGTCAAAGATGCTAAGTATATAAGATTTAGGCTTGTAATAATTAATTAACCTAGAAGAAACAAAAATAGCAGAGAATTCTCATCATACTATCATCATCAATAATTTAGTATCTTTGTCTTCTTTTTGTTGTTTTTCTTTATTAGACAAAAGTGAATGAATTGTAGTTCTAAGTTCGTTTAACCAAAGCGGTTTGTATATGATATTATTTTCAATATCAGGACTATTTGTCTTTAGAGTTTCTATGTATTCTTTGTTTGCAGCAGTAATAAATCTATATAATAGAGTAGGATCAATATTTTGCAATTCTTGAGATAATACTACACCATTCATTTGAGGCATTTTCAAATCGAGTAAAACAAGATCATATACATTTTTTCTAAAAGAATATAAAGCATCTATAGGATCGGTAAAAGCATCTCCTCTATAACCATCATATTTTAAAAATGTTTCATAAAGATTAGTAAGATCCTCATCATCATCTACTATCAATATGCTTTTACCTTTCGAAGTAGGCATTTCTATATTCCATAAAAAACTAGTAAATGACTTATTTTTTAAGATGTTCATCATTCTACAATCAGATTATACTTTATATCTTGTGCAAAATTGGGCTCTATACAGTCTATTCTTTCTGACCATATTCAAGCCACTAACGGGAATTTTTCAAAGATGCATTCCTGGCTAGCAATGATTAATAGACCGATGTGATCGAGTTCATGGAAAGTGTGACAAAATGAGAAGCGAGAACCTTGTCATGAATAAGATCCTCGATGCCTACAAACCAATGTGGTCTCTAAATCATGCCATTTCTCTGATGGGTTGGGACTTTGAGACTTATATGCCCAGGAAAGGCACGGAAGAAAGGGGAGTGGCCGATTCCCAACTTCGCATGATGCATAAGGATCTCCTGCTAAACAAAGATTTTGTTGGTCTTGTCGAGTCAGCGAAGAAACTGGGGAGCCTTAGCGATTTGGAGAAGGGCATTATACGAGTACTCAACAGGGAAATAACCAAGCAGATTAAGATACCCAAAGAGCTGACTGAAGCGGAATCTCTGGAAAGAATAAGGGGCAACATGGTGTGGAGGGAGGCGAGGGAAAAATCGGATTTTATGATGTATGCCCCCCACTTGAAGAAAATGATAGAAATAAAGAAGCAAATCGCTGATAAGATAGGTTATGAAAAGCATCCGTATGACGCGCTTTTGGACAATTTCGAAGAAGATCTTACAGTAGATGATTTGGATAAAGTATTCGGTGCGTTGACTTCGCGTATTCAGAAGATTCTGAAAAAACTCGTAGATTCAGGCAGCCCGTTTTGTAAAGAGAGCAAACTTGGGAAATCAAAGTATGATACCCAAAGAGTTGACGAGCTCAATCATGGCATTTTGACTCTCCTGCAATTCGACATGGAACGTTTCAGAATGGACGTATCTACTCATCCTTTCACTGAGGCTATGGGCCTCAACGACGTTAGAATAACTACTAGGTTTGAAGGGACCGATTTCAAAAAGTCGATATCTGGCACTATTCACGAAGCTGGTCATGCCTTGTATAATCTGCAATGCGATCAGTCATTGTCTGTTACTCCTGTTGAAGGCGGATCTTCGCTTGGGCTCCATGAATCTCAGTCAAGGTTCTGGGAGAATATTGTAGGCAGAAGCCTGCCTTTTGTTCAATTGATAGCTCCCTTGATTAGAAAGCAAGTAAGTTTCGCAAACCAAGCACCAGATGACGAGTTGTACCTATATTTCAACAACGTCAAGGCTGATTGCATACGAGTTGACGCCGACGAAGTCACATACAATCTCCATATAGCATTACGATATGAGATAGAGAAAAAAATATTTGGAGATGAGCTCAGCGTCTATGAGATTCCTGAATTCTGGAACGATAGAATGGAGCAACTGCTTGGAGTGAGACCAACCAAGGATTCACAGGGAGTGCTTCAAGATACCCATTGGAGCAGTGGGCTCTTTGGCTATTTCCCAACTTACACTTTGGGAAACTTGGTTTCAGCGATCATTGCTTCAAAGATGCGCAAAGACCTAGATGATTACGAGGAAGACATCAAGGGTGGCAATTTCGAGCCTATCAGAGAATGGTTAAGATTAAAAATACATCAGCATGGATCTGTCCATGCACCCAAAACGCTTCTTAACAATACCTTTAATGAAGACTATAATCCGGATTACTTTGTGACCTACATAGAGAATAAATACCTCGGGTCTTGAACCCTAGACTATTTGCTCAAAGACATACTCTAATTCTTTTATACCATTTTTTATTTTCTTTATTATTATTATTATTAATTATCTTATTATTTATTTTATTTTTATTTTTAAGGGTTAGTGTTACAGTAACATTATCACGCACGATAGTGTTACAATAACTTTTTTTCCTCTTTTTCAACTGTTACTGAAAACCATTTGACACAATCAGGATATATCTCGTTGTTTCCATATACGACTTTATAAAATACCTTTAAAATTACCCTAAATTTTTCATGAGTTGAAGCCTAGTACTCTTTATCATTCATCCATTCAAATAATTTTTTTATATCTTCTTTTGTAAGTTGAGAGAAAGGTTTCTTTATCTCTTTTTTTAATTGCAGTAAGGCAGTGATACATCTAATGATCCAAAGTATACTCTTATCTTTCTCTTGAAGGTAATCAACAAATTTTAAAATATCCTGTTTGTCAGGTTCATTATCTTGTAGTTCTGTATGTATTCTCTGAATCCAACGTTCTAATCTGGCTTTTCTATTATAGAGGTCTCTCATTTCGTATCTAGAATCGCTTTTTTGGTGTTGTATGCCAAGAATAAGGTTTTCGGTTTGGGTTTTAGGACAACGAACCGAGGATTCAATGGAGGAGGTGGGATTTGAACCCACGAACCCCTGAGGGACGGGATTTATCATTAATATTTACTTTTATCTTGAGTCCTGCGCGTTTGACCAGGCTTCGCGACTCCTCCAATAAAACAACTATTGTACCTGAATATTAGAATTATCATATTTAATTATATAGTTTATAATATTTTTAGATAGTTAATATTGTCATACAATATAAATAACTCTACAATATTGGAGGGTTTTGCTAAAGAAGTAATGAATGGACTGTGTAAAAAAAGAAAGAAACTAAATCCAACATTATTCTATGATCAGAAAGGTTCTGAACTTTTTGAGCAAATTTGTATGCAGCCTGAATATTATTTAACTGTTACAGAATATAAAATTATAATAGAAAATATTAATTCGTTATTAAAATTATATGATAACAAAGAAGTTTGTGTTGTAGAATTAGGAAGTGGAAGTTCAAAGAAGACAAAAATTTTGTTAAATTACTTTATAGAAAAACAAAATGGAAATCTCCACTACTTCCCCATTGACATTTCTCAAGAATTTCTATATAAAAGCTCTTTAAACCTGCAGAGGGATTTACCAAAGATTATTATTCATTCTATAGCATCTGATTATTTTGGAGGTTTAGAAATAGTAACAAAATTTCTCAATTCTCAACACACTATTTCTAACAATAAATTGATATTATTTTTAGGATCAAGTTTAGGAAATTTTGAATCAAAAGACGCAATAATATTTTTAAGAAATATAAGAGAAAAGGTCAATAAAGATGATTCACTATTAATAGGATTTGATTTGCAAAAGAAAAAGAATATTCTCGAGGCTGCATATAATGATGTGGAAGGAATTACTGCCAAATTTAATTTAAATATTTTAGAAAGGATAAATAAAGAACTAGATGGAGAATTTAATTTAAAAAATTTTGAACATTTAGCCTATTATAATCAATTTAAAAACAGAATTGAAATGCATTTAATTTCAAAAGTTAAACAAAATGTTAAGATTAACAAATTAAACAAAGTCTTTGTGTTTAAAGAAGGAGAAACAATACTTACTGAATACTCTTACAAATATAATTTAAAATCAATAGAAGAACTAGCAAATAAAAGTAGGTTTAAAGTAGAAAAAAATTTTTTGGATAAAAATGAATGGTTTAATCTAGCATTATTAACACCACTTTAAAATTATTTTATTTAGCACATCTGAATCCTGCAAATGGAATTCGTTCATGCGGTTTAAAGTAGTTTCTATAACTATTTCTAATTTGTCGTGTAGGTGTAGCAAATGATCCACCACGTAAAACTTTTTGATTTATTGCCCATTTATCAGTATATTCAGAGAATTTAGAGTTAAAACCGGGGTACAAAGAATATTCAGAATTTGTCCATTCCCAAACATCACCAATCATTTGATAACATCCATAGAAACTTTTGCCTTTTTCGTATGAACCACATTTAGATGGCCTCCAAAGAAAGGATTCTAACAAGTTTGCATGTTCTGGAGTGGGAATTTGATCCCCCCATGGATATAATGTTTTCTTTTTTAAATCATTATTCCAACTAGCTGCTTTTTCCCATTCTGCTTCTGTTGGTAATCTTTTCTTTGCCCAATTTGCATATGCATCAGCTTCGTAGTAGCTAACATTCATTACTGGTTCATCTAAATTAATAGGAGATATACCGAAGAAATCTTTTTTCATCCAGATATCTCCATTTTTAAACCAATAAAGAGGAGAAGACCATTTGAATTCTTGAACAAGATCCCATCCATCTGAAAGCCAGTATTTGTATTTTTCATAGCCTCCTTCTTCTATAAATTTCATGAAATCACCATTAGATACTGGAGTTGAGTCAATTTTATAAGCATAAAGATACACTTTATGTTCTGGCAATTCATTATCATACGAAAATCCATCTCCATTAAATCCAATATCAAAAATTCCACCAGGAATTGTTACCATATCTTTATTTTGAATATTGTGTAATTTTTTTTCAATATTATTATCATTTATTTTAAAAGGTCTATAATTATCCGAAGCATCTGGAAATCTTTCAAAATAATGTTGAAAATCATATATCATCAGTTCTTGATGTTGCATTTCATGCTGATTGGCAAGTTTTAAATCGTATTGGATTTCTTTAGTTAAAGAATTAGATATTTCAATTTTTTCTAAAAATAATAATACTTTTTCATTTAAATATTTACGATATTGAAGACTTTGTGAAACGGTAGGTCTAGGAAATTGCCCCCGTTGATTTTTAGGAAGAATTTTTTCAAATTTTTGATAATATGAATTTAGATAATCTATGTTGAGTTTTTCGAGATCTAGTTTCTCACCGTATTTTAATAATATTTTGTGAAAGAACCAAGTTACATGTGCTATGTGCCAGTTTGGAGGACTGCCAAAAGTATCAGATTGAATAACAGCATCTTCAGTACTAAGAGTTTTGAAGAGATTATCTGTCAGTTTCCTAACTTCAGTAAATTCCACGATAAGATCTTCTATTTGTTTATCTGTTACCTTAGTCACAGTTTTTATAAAAATATCAATGCAATAAATTTTTACTCTTTTAAAAGATTATGCAATAAACTGACATAATAGATATAATAGTAAATTATAGAATGTTATATAGGTGTAGATCAAACGAGTAAATTTTTTTCTTCCAATAGCAATATGATAAAAAAATTAGTTGAAAATTCGTTTAAGAGTATAGATGAAGGAAATTATAATACAAGCATTATTGATTTTTCTCATGATGCTATTAGTTTAAAAAGAAAGATTTTAGATTGCAAGGCAAAAAGCCAAGTACCGATTATTACTGAAGTAAAATTTTCTTCACCATCAAAAGGAGTAATTATGAATCAAAATAACAATACAGATTTGTTAAGTATATCAACAGAAATGATAAAAGGTGGAGCTGCTGGTCTTTCAGTTTTAACACAGAAGTATTTATTTAATGGATCTGTAAACAATTTTGTCACAATTAGAAAGCATGCATCTATTCCAATGTTAATGAAAGATATTATTGTAAGTGAAATACAATTAGACTGTGCTAAGAATATTGGAGCAGATTATATTTTATTAATTATGGATATTTTTGATAAAAATCTTGCAGAAGGTGATCTAGATAAATTTACGGAATATGCACACAAAAAGGGATTGAATATTTTATATGAAGTTCATCATGAAAATGAATTCAAGGAAATTTTAAAATTTAATTTAAAAAAACACGATCTCATAGGAATTAATAATCGTAATCTCAATGATCTTCAAATTAATTTACAGATAACAGAAAAATTATTAAAGAAATATGATAAGGGAAAAAATGTGATTGTTAGTGAAAGTGGAATAAGTAATTCAAATCAAATAAAACAATTAAGAAATGCAGGAGCTGATGCATTTTTGATTGGAACTAGCATAATGGAAAAGAATGAACATATTTCTAATAAGGTAAAAGAATTAGTTAATATTATTTAATAAATATTATTTAATAAATTTTTCTTTGCATAACTAAATTAGCCCTTATTATTAATTTTTGTAAAATAAAAAAACTATATTAATATATTTTTCTTTCAAGTTGTAAGAAAATATCTTCTTAAAATATAACTTATGAATTCAAAGTCAATAACATTACAATAAGAATTAAGCCAGAAAATTTAATATCATCTACAAAACCTTTATCCTACTAAAGAAAATTATTACCATATTAGGTAATAAATCAAATATAATGAAGGAAAATGGTAATGCTTTTAAGGTAAAATTTGGATGATAAAGTGAAAAAAAGAATAGGAAATGGAAGTTACTTCATAGGTTCTACTGTTATTTTTGAATCTGGCAATTCTAATGATAGTTGGGTATTAGATTTTATTGGAATAGTAATATCATCTAAAATAATTTTTTGATCTTCTGTTGCTGATTGGTTTGCTAGTCCTGGTTCATTTTCTTGTTCTTCTTCTTCTTCTTCTGTGATTACTTCTTCTTGTGCAAAGACTTGTTGTTGTTGTGTATCATATGATGTTATACTCAAAATAAATGTCGAGACTATAGCCAATAAGACTATATTTTTTGTTTTTGTTGACATCATGTTATAAAATCGATGAGGCAAGTATTTAAGTTCTTTTTATTTTGTCATGTTCAATATAGGTTAGGATTTATGTAATAGTGTATATCGATCATCTTTTAGAAAAGATAGATAAATATCTTTGATTATAAAATCATACACATATTCGTATTTGATAATCATTTTCTTTATTGTTTTATCCATATAATTTTGTTTTTGTTTTTTATATTGATCACAGATTCGCATAATTTAAGAGAAGTTTAAACTAAATATTATTTGTTGGAGAAATGAAACATACTCTATTGAAACTGCTTTTGACTCTGTCTGATACAAAAATATAACATAGGAATTTTTGGCAAGATCCAATATATGAAAAGAAATATCTATGAAAAAATTAACTAGATGATGTCAGTGTTGAATTAAATAAATAAACAGCAATTAGTATGTCCTATTCTAATATAAACAATTCTTCCTAAAATAATAATTTTTTAAATTTACTTCCTATATTATTATTTGTGCAAAATCGATTGAACATCGACATAAGGGTGGTTAAAGGTTTTTTCTTTTCTTTGATACCCATTTTTCAACACCAAAGATCAAAACTTTAAACAAACTCATGCAATCTGCCATAGCCCCTTATACCAACCAGTTGAACTCAATAGATTATAGCATTATTAACAATCTAATTTTTTATTTGAATAAGCTAAATCTTAATAATAAAATCATAATTATAATTATTTTTCTCTTCTTAAAAAAATCAATTCAACTTTCTTTTTTGTAATATAATTTTTTGTTAAACATAAGTTACATATATCCTGCTTGATTTATTTCGTATAGAATACAGATTATGCAATATAACTTTCCATTAAATGGTAAATTTGGTAATTTTGGAGGAAAATATATTCCTGAAACATTAATTCCAGCTATAGAAGAACTAGAAAAAGCATATCAAAAATATAAAAATGATATTGATTTTAAAAAAGAACTAAATTACTATTTGGAAAATTATGCAGGTAGACCTACTCCAATTTATTTTGCAAAGAATCTTACAGAATATGCAGGTGGTGCTAAAATTTATTTAAAGAGAGAGGATCTTCTTCATGGAGGAGCTCATAAAACTAACAATACAATAGGACAGTGTTTATTAGCAAAAAAGATGGGTAAAAAAAGAATAATTGCAGAAACAGGTGCAGGCCAGCATGGAGTTGGCACAGCTCTTGCATCAGCAGTTCTTGGCCTTGAATGTGAGATCTATATGGGCTTAAAAGATACAGAAAGACAGAAACTCAATGTCTTTAGAATGAAGTTATTAGGAGCTAAAGTACATCCAGTTCAATCGGGATCAAAGACTCTTAAAGACGCAATTAACGAGGCTTTAAAAGACTGGATAACAAATGTAGAAAATACTTATTATGTAATTGGATCTGTTGTAGGTCCACATCCTTATCCTATGATTGTAAGGGATTTCCAAAGTGTAATTGGTATAGAAGTAAAACAGCAGATAAGAAAGATTTTAGATGGCAATTTACCAAATGCCATTGTTGCATGTGTTGGAGGTGGTAGCAATGCAATTGGTTCATTTTATCCATTTATACGTGACCAAGAAGTTTCCCTTTATGGCATAGAAGCAGAAGGAAGTGGTTTAAAAACAGGTAAGCATTCTGCAACATTGTCAGCTGGTTCAATTGGAATTCTACATGGAATGCAAACTTATCTTTTACAAGATGAAATAGGTCAAATAATTGAAACTCATAGTATAAGTGCCGGGTTGGACTATCCAGGGGTAGGTCCTGAACATTCTTTCCTGAAAGAGAGAAAAAGGGTCAACTATAAATCCTGTACAGATGAAGATGCAATTAAAGCCTTCATGATTCTTTCAGAAAAAGAAGGAATAATTCCTGCTTTAGAATCAGCTCATGCAATAAGCTATGGAGTGAAGCTTGCTAGAAAAATGAAAAAATCAGAAAGCATAGTCATCACATTATCAGGTAGAGGAGATAAAGATGTCGAAGTGGTACAAAACTACATTAATGGAATTAGGGATTAAACATGCATGAGAGTAAAATTCATGCTCAATCAAGAGAAATTAATAGAATAGATAAAAAATTTAGAAAATTAAAGAGTATGAACCAGAAAGCTCTTATTTGTTATATTGTTGCAGGTTATCCTGATATAAGGACATCTGAAGATATTATTACTTCTTTAATCAATGGAGGAGCTGATATTATAGAGATTGGAATACCATTCTCAGATCCTATTGCGGATGGCTCAACAATTCAAGATGCAATTCAGAATTCACTGACCTCTGGTACTACTCCAGATATGTGTTTAGAATTAGCTTCACGAGTAAGAAAAACTTTTCCAGATATTCCTCTAATAATAATGACATATTCAAATATTTTATTTAGAAAAGGATATATCCAATTTGCACAACAAGCCAAAGAAAGTGGTATTGATGGTTTCATAATTCCAGATATACCAATAGAAGAAGCTAAAGAATATCTAGATTCTGTTAAAAAAATAGGAATATCAACAATCTTTTTAGTATCTCCCAATACCTCAGAAAAAAGATTAAAGATAATTAGCAAGATTTGTACAGGTTTTTTATATGTTATATCAATTTATGGGATAACAGGAGAAAGAAAAGGTTTTGATGAGTACACCATAGAATCAATAAAAAGAGTAAAGAAAGTCATTGCTGATAATCTTCCTTTGGCAGTAGGATTTGGAATAAGCAATCCTCAACATGTAAGATACATGATTGATGCTGGAGCTGATGGTGCAATTATAGGAAGTGCGATTATTAAAAAAATTAAAGAAATAGAGAATAAAGAGTTATTGTTAAATACATTAAATAGGTTTGCTCATGAAATGAAGAATAGTTGTAAAACAGAAAAATGTTAAAACTATTCTAATACTAAACCTGAATTATCAATAGCAAACAACATATTGTTTACTGTAACTTGATAGTTTTTTGCATTCCTATGAACTATTACCTCAAGATCATCTAACTTTTCCGATACCATGGAACTCTCTATCCTTTTTATAACAAAATGAAGTGATTCATGAGATATTATTAATTCAATATAAGATTCAATATAATAAAAATCAGATTGATGAGAAAGAGCACTTGATTTTGATTGAATAATTATCATGGTATCATTATTATCATATGTGAAATATCCGGGCGAATCATCTATAGAACAAGCTAGTACAAAATCACAAATTGACATGAAATTATTATTATTATTCTAATGAATTATTTTATACATCTATCGATTATAAGAATAATACTTTCAATCAATAAATAAATGAAATAAACAGGGATTCAAAATATAAAAAATTTTTAGAGTGTAAAATATTCCGCTTCTGAATGATGAATAAAAATGGCAGCAGTAGAATGATCAGGAATGATTTGTCCAGCTTCTGTTAATGTCATATCTGATTTAATAGGATCTAAAAGTTCCCATACTAACTTGTGTTGATTAATATCAGGACAGCTTGGATATCCCCAGCTATATCGTAATCCCCTTTTTGAATCAATCTTTAATTCCTTGCGAATTAAAGAGTTTGTCCAGTCAGCTAATGCTTCGGCAGTTTCAACAGCGAGTCCATGAAGATAGTATGCATCGGTGTACTTGTTTTCTTCATTCCATTTTTCAATTATGTAAGATGCTTTATTGCCTACTGTAACAGATTGAAAGGCAACTATATCATTTTCTCCAAAATAATCAGTCAAGCACAAATTCCTTCCTTTTGTAGAACGCGGAAAATCAAAGATAACTTCATTGCCTTTGGAGGAATCGACGACTAGTTTATTATTTCTGTTATGACAGGGAAAGTAACCATAAACTACCTTTGGTGAAAAAAGATTTTCGTCAATAACTCTTTTTTTCCATTCAATAAATAATTTTTCTGATTCTTCTGATAATCCTGATGCAGCTTTTCCCCGAAAACTCCAAGAGAGAGTAAAAAGAGATTTTTTATTTATGAAACTCCATACTTGTTCCAAATTTATGTCTGCAGGCCCTAATCGAATTTGAAGCTTAGTATGAGGGGGAATTGGAGGTGAAAGCATGGGTTTAATACCGCTATGCTTGGGAACTTGTGAAACATTCATTGAAGTTGGTTTGAACTCTTTCCAAAGTTCCACTTTTTCCTTCCATTTAGAAATATATTGATTCCTTTCATTAGACATTAATTTATTCATTACATTAAGCCCATCAAAAGCAGTCTTGCAATAAAAAACACCTGATTCATAGAGCCCTCCATCCTTTGCTATTCTATTTATATAGTTAGTATTTATAGCTGCGCCTCCACAAAGTATAGGAATTTGTATATTATGTTCCTTAGCATATTCTACAAATATTTGCATCTGTTTTGATGTAGAAACAAGCAATGCAGATAATCCTACTGCATTAGCATTTACTTCATCAATTTTGTTGACAATTGTTTGCAAAGGTACTTGTTTACCGAGGTCATAAACAGAATAGCCATTATTTGCCAGAATTGTTTTAACAAGATTTTTTCCTATATCATGAACATCACCATATACAGTACATAATACAATTTTTCCTTTCGAAACATCCTTTTGTTTAATAAGATATTTTTCTAATTCTGCTACAGCAGCCTTCATGCATTCTGCAGATTTGAGAACAAAAGGAAGAATTATTTCACCGGCACCAAATTTATCACCTACTTCCTTCATTGCTGGAAGCAGAGTCTCATTCAAAGTCTTTACTGCAGCTTCATGTAATTCTTCCTTAGATGAAAGAGCAAGAACATCACTTAACGATGACTTTGATTTTCTATTTGAAGAAGATAATTCAATTTCTTTTATTTTATTTTTATCTTTAACGTTATCTAAAATTGCACCCAAAACATCATGTTCTATTCCTTCACGAAGTCTATTTACTATTCTATAGTAACATTTCTTATCAAATTCCCAATTTGGATCAACATCAAGTTTTGAGGTTCCAGTAGATCTTTTTGTTATTTGATCGGTATTTGTTTCATTTTCGTAATAGGAAATTAATTCTGATAAAGCAGTATTTCGAAGGTTAAAAATTAAATTTTCTGCAAGTTTTCTTTCCTCTTGACTAATATCAGTATAGGCAATTATATCCTTTGGATTAATAATTACAGAATCCAATCCAGCTTTTATTGCATGATATAGAAATACAGAATTGATTATTTTTCTTGCACGTATAGGAAGACCAAAACTAACATTACTTAACCCCAAGGTAGTGAAGCATCTTGGAAGACTTTCCTTTACTAATTTAATTCCCTCTAAAGTATTTTTTGCAGAATCTAGAAATTCTTCTTGTCCTGTAGCCAAAGTAAAGGTTAGAACATCAAAGATAAATTGCCAAGGTTGTAGTCCATATTTTTTACCTGTTTCAAATAAGAGTTGTGCAGTTTCCAGTTTTTCTTTTGGAGTTTTAGCCATTCCGTTAGGTCCAATACACATTGCAATAGCAGGAACTCCAAATTTTTCCATGAGAGGAGCTAATGAATGAAATCTGCTTCCATCACCTTCTAAGTTGATTGAATTGATAATTGGTTTACCTGGTATTTGCCTAATTGCGGATTCAACAACTTTAGGATCTGTTGAATCTATTACTAGTGGAGCTTCTATTTCCAAACAAAGCCGTTTTACCAGTTTACACATGAAATCCAATTCATCCGACCTCTCAGTAGTTGCTACACATATATCCAAACAATGGGCTCCTTCTTCCACTTGAGTTCTCGCGAGATTGAGAAGACCTTCAAAATCATCTTTAAGAACCATCTCCTTTGCTTTTCTTGAGCCTTGACTGTTGACTCTTTCTCCGATTATTAAGGGCGGAGGATTTTGTTCAATATCAACAGATTTTAATGCTGAACTAATTCTTGGAACTTTGGTCATAGTTTCATTCTTTCCTTGTAATTTTTTTTATTTATTTATCATCTTTTATGATTATTTATTTTAATGTTTATCAATTATCTTGCGTAATTCTGCAATATGTTCTGGAGTGGTCCCACAACAACCTCCAATGATCTTTATATTCCTGTATTTTAATATGAATTCCCCAAGTCTCTTGGATAATTGGTCCGGTGCCATTTTGTAAACTGCTTTACCACCTTCATTAAGAGGCATACCAGCATTAGGAACTACAAGAATAGGTAAATCTTGTTGTTCATTCAGCCAAATAATGCTAGGAGTCATTTCATCTGGCCCCGTAGAACAATTTAGACCAAAAATATTGATCCCCATATCAGAGACTGTCGTATATGCAGATTGGACATTAGTTCCAAGAAGCATTTTACCATATTGGTCCAATGTTATGTTTGCTATGATAGGTATTTCTTTTTGAGTTTTATTCATTGCAATATGACAAGCTTCTATCACCAGTTTTACTTCTAGAATATCTTGGCTTGTTTCAATTAAAAGGGCATCGACACCTCCAAGAATCAAACCTTCTGCTTGTAATTCAAAAGCAGTGATTATTTCATCTAAAGGCTTTTGGCCTAAATCAGGATCATTTGAACTGGGAAGAAAACCAGAAGGCCCCATTGAACCAATTACAAAATGAGGTTTATCCTGAAACTCATTGCATACTTCTCTAGCTAATTCTGCTGCACGTTTGTTAAATTCTATTGTTTGATCTCCATAACCATATTCATCTAATTTGAATTTGTTTCCTCCAAAAGTGTTTGTTTCAATGCAATCTGCCCCTGCTTTTAAATAGCTTCTATGGATTTGTTTGATCCATTCAGGTCTACTTAATATTAACCCATCATTAAAACCGTCTTTATTATTAGGAAAATCTTGAGGTTGTGGATCTAATTTTTGGATTTCAGTACCCATTGCACCATCAAAAAGTAACACTCTTTTTTTTAGAGCCTCAAGAAAAGATTCATTCATGTTATATTATAAAACATTTAGAAATCTTAATTTATATCATCGTATCACTAATATAAAAAAAAGTAGAAATAAATAAATAAATAAATCGAAAACAATTTTTGTTTTTTATTTTTTGCCATAATCCCATGCAGAATTAAAGATATTTAACTGAGAATAATGAAACTTCAAATCAATCTACTAAATTAGTAAAAGAATGGAATTATATAACTTCAATTAAAAATTTATTAGCTCTGGAATAAATGCTCTAATAATCATTATTACATTTTTTATTAATATATAGTTATTAACCTTATTGCAATATTTACAATGAAAATATAAATGGTAGAAAAAGAATTACTTGAACAAAAAATTGGTGAAGCAATTGGCTTAGAAATTGCTGCCCAGAAGTCGGTAGAAGAATTAATGTCAAAAGGATTGTTAAAAGCAGAACATGAAAAGAAACTAATGGCTATGAAAGAGGAGGCAAATACACAACAACAAGAAATGGAAGAATTGATTAAAGAAATTGCAGAAGATGAAGGATTTGATATCAAAAACATTAATTCTGTTTCTGAAGAAACTGCTCTAAAAGCATCAAAAATAATGAAAACCTATTTAGGAGAAAATCCCGATACTCAAGAGGCTTTAGAATTCTTATGTTTGGCTGAAGGTGCTGAAGTAACTCACTATACAGTTCTTTCTGCTGTTACAAAAGAAGTAAAAAGTAGAAAATTTGGAACCAAGGTTAGAGGTATATTAAAAGAAGAACAGAATCATTTAGAAACTACCACAAAATTAGCAAAACAAAATATTACTAAAGAATAACATACATACATATGAAGAAATAATATTTTTTTCTTCTTCTCTTCATATCTCTTCCTTCAATCTTGAATGAGGAAAGGAAATTATAGATTTGGTTATATGACTAATTAAAAGTTTTTTATAACATTTTTTTTCCGTGAATTTATTTCAACAATTACTGTAAAATAGGTTAGTTAGATATTAATTGTAGACAATCTAGTGATTATATTAAAACGTCAGTTGACTTATCTCATAGGAGGTACTATAATTGGGATAATCATTACGTATTACCATTTGGTTTTTTATTTACCATAATTGTCAATAGTATCAATTGGTTTGTAATTTTGTATCTAGTTAACAATACCACTATAAATCTAAAGGATTTGAGGATGATGAATATCTTATACAATATGCTTATGTAATATAAAATCAAAAAAAAATGAAGAGAAATAAGAAACCTTAGTGTAATTTTATTAGTGTCGAATTAAAAATTTTTAAGGAAACAAAAGTATAGACAATATTTAACTGACTATTGCAATTAAATGATACAAAATTTTTATAGTTTATAATCTCTAATTTATATAAATCATCCAATGGCCTGAATAAATGATATGTCTTTATCGTTTTCCATTTTCTCCATTTATTCAGGTCTTAATGAATGATTATTTAGATATAGTTTATTGTTATAAAATAAGCATATGCCTAAATCAATAACAAATTAATATTTACTAAATTTCACAAATATCAGCCCTCACATCTAGCCTGAAAGATCTAGATATGTACTTTTTGTTTTTTATATATCTAGACAGGCTTTAACTAAATATTATTACTAAATTTTTATAATCATTAAATAAAATATTATATATTAACAATTAATGGCAAATAGCGATAATACTGATGAAAGAGAATTTGAAGAAGGTGCACCAGGAACACAAAAAGGTAGAAAGAATGATCCATTAACTGAATACAGTGATAAAGAAGCCATGACACCTGCAAAAATAAAAGCACATGAACCGACTGCAGTAAGTAGAGATCCTAATGATCAAACAATAGCAAGTACGGGCCAAACTGGAACAGATTCCGAAGAAGCATTAGAAGAGTATAGACGAAAAGGAATGACTAAAGTTGGTGATGATAATACAACATCAGGACAACAACAACAACAACAAGGAGGACAACAACAAGGAAGTTCGGTAGAAGATAAAACGTCTCAAACAGCAAATACTGTAAAAGAAGGTGCTGAAAGTACATTCGATAAACTTAAAGCAGGTGCTAAAGCAATGGGAAAAAAAGTTTCTGACCCTGATACTAGTCTAGGAGAAGAATATAACAAAGAAAAGACACAATAGTAATAACAAAATAATTAAAATAGATAAATTTTTTTAAAATTTTTTTATAAACCTTTTCATAGTTATATTGCCAAATGATAAATTGTATCAAATTATTAAATAACATATTTTAGATATAAGAGTACTCTCATCATAAAGTCATAGCCTGTTTGTCATAGTCAATTGTATAAATCTATGTCACCTGCAATTGACTGGCTATGACAATAATTTACTAGTTAATTAATTAAATTTTAAAAATACCATAATTAGCAATTTGAATATACAATCAACCAGGTATAGACAAATGCTGTCAAGGCCAGAGCTCTAAAATATTTGTATAGTTGACTCATCTCTTTAGAAAGTACTGTGACTTTTTTTATCATGAAATTTATTGAAATACTGTAACTGACTTTATGGAAGGATTTAATTGCTATGATGTTTCAAATGAGCAAGAATTAATAGAACTAACAAATAATAGTAATAATATTGATCCGACAGCAATAATTCATAATTCAAAAAATTATTGGTTGGAATAAGACTTCCTATTTTACTTACAAAGTTAAAAGTAGTTTTTACTTAGATCACGATATTATTTTTGTGTCAGTTCTATTGATTTGTTAAAGGTTTCTGTATATCCTAATACAACATCATTTATTCTGTTTGTAGAATTAATTGTATCATCTGTAATAGTTTGGTGGTCTTGTTGTAAATATCTGCATATCTTTGTGGAGATGTAAAATTATTTCTATAGATTCAGATGCATCTCCTAAAAATCTTGATAATACTGATTGATAGGTATCAAGAAGATTCTTTTGTAATTCTACAAAGTTATTTGTAATTGATTTGATTGTATTGATGGTTTGTTGTTGATATTTGTTTGTTGTATCAATAGTATTCTCAAGGATTTCATTATTTGATTTTTGATATTCATTGGTATCCTTATTTGAACCTATTTGTAACATCTGAAACATTGGATATTGTATTGTCTAACTGTTCTTTTTGTTGGTCTAGAGATTCTCTGTTACTTCTTTTATATTGTTGTTTAGTTTTTTATTTTCATTTGCTACTTCATGTTGATTAGGTGGTTCTTTGAGTTCTGATGATTCTTCTATATTTGAAGAGCCTTCGACAACTACTTTTTTTTTAGCATCTTCAACTTCTTTAGCTGCTTCTTTAACTGCTTCATCAACAGTTGTTGTTTGTGTTGAATCAGTTAATTTTTTATTCTCATTCTTGTCTGTATTTTTGTTACTATCAGAAATTTGTGTTTCGGGTTTATAACCACGTGGCAGAGTCATGACAATAAGCTATTAAATATATGTTGTTTATAATATATAACAATTTATTAAATAAAAAAAACAATAATTACTAGAATAATAATCATAGAATATTCATTAGATTTATTGTGGATTCTCCATGCAAATATTTGATGCTTTCAATTGATACAACTATAGAATGTAGATCACTAAAATTTACTAAATAAAATTAATACTGTAAAAATGGCTTTTTATCCTCTTTGCTATTCATTATAAAAAATAATTTATCGAAATCATCTCGAATTATTAAATAACTTGCAGAGTACAATAATCTATGAGTTCTAATGATATTGATTGGCATGATGTTATTAAAAAAGAAGCAAGAGGAATAAACGATGAAGATCTAGGTGAAGTGCAAGATGTACAAAGTAATTATGTAATAATTGAAAAAGGATTGATTGATAAAGAAAAGTTTTACATTCCAAAAGATCAAGTAGAAAGCTATGATGGGAATGCATTAAAATTTAGATTTTCCGATTCAGAGTTAAGTAAATATCAAGATGAACCATCTACTCAAGAAGATGAAACTGATCCTAACAATATGGAAGAAGAATTAACACCAACACAGGAAGAAAAAGAAGTAACTGATGAAGAAAATATACCATTAACAGAAGAAAGAATGGATATCTCTAAGAAATCTAATGAAGATCAAGAAACAATAACTAAAAAACCAGTAAAAGAAACTAAAACGGTAGAAGTTCAATTAATAAGAGAAGAAATAGAAAGTATCGAGAGAAGACCTCCAAGTGATGAATCAGAAGGAGATGCACAAAGTCCTGTACAATCACCAGAGGAGATAAAAATACCATTAAAGAGAGAAGAAGCAGAAGTGACAAAAAAGCCCTATGTTAAAGAAGAGGCGGTAGTAAAAAAGAAGACAGCTGCCGATAAAAAAGAGATAACTGATGAGGTTACACCTGAAGAGTTAGATACTTCAAAAGTAGAATAATATTAAGAAATAATAAATAATAAATAACTTTCATATTTTGTAATTTTATATTACTAGCATTAAACTAGTATAATAAATAGCAACTAAGCAATTGTTATAAGATTTATTGTCTATGATATAACATGCTAGATGATATATTTGGAATGTTTTCACAAAGAAGTGGATTATCTTCTAATATTGCTAGAATGGCACTACCTTTGGTATCAAAATTCTTGTTAAGAAATGCAGAACCACGAAGAGCATCAGGATTTATGTCAATGTTACCTTCTAGTATAACAAATATGTTTTCAAATGATGAAAGACAAAGATTCACCACTACTCAGGAAAATGTATCAGAAGATGAGGTTATTGATCAAATATCTCGTGAATGTTGTAATGGTGATAAAGAAAAAGGAAAAATTGCTTATCAAGAAGCAATCAAAGTATTAAGAGAGAAAACAGTAAGACAAAAACAACAACAAGGACAACAAGGACAACAAGGACAACAAGGACAACAAGGTCAGCAACAACAAGAAGGACAACAACAACAAGAACGAGAAGAAGATGGAGAAGGAGGATTTCTAGATAACATATTCGATAGTCTTAAAGAACGTGGTAAAGGCTTATTTTAGCCTATAGTAATTATTTATTATTTGAATTTTTAATTAAGCTTTTGATAAAATAACAAAAACAATAACAACAACAACATATAAAAAAATACGCTATTAGCTTTTTTTTAGTATTAATTCTTTATCATCAAGTGGATAAACATAAACATTTGCACTTTCATCTTTGATTTTAATAGAATAGGCCATTAGAGCACCATTTAATTCACTGCCATCTAAGCCCGAACCTTTAATACCCAAGGTATAGTCTTCCAATAAAAAATCATTATTATTGAAATCTAGAAATTCATTTCCTGGATAAGGCTCCAAAGTAATTCTTTCCTCGCCTATGACACCACATTCTTTAAAGCCATTTGACATAATTCTACCTCCATCATTTAATATGAGATTGATATTATATTTTTTCTTTAGATAGGAAAGCCCATTACGAATGTTAAATGTATCTCCTGTAGTCACATAAAAGATATTATCGGTTTCTTTAATAACTTTTGAGCAATAATCATACCCACATTGATCTGTTAGAAATATTATTTTTCTTGCAGATTGATTGAATATTGTAATCTGATTTTTTAAATAAGATTCAATAATTCCAGATCTTTGAAAAGATTTAGAATTCCTAGCAACAACTATAAAATATTGGGAAGAAATTTGTTTCTTATGTATATCATTTAACTTGCATAAATCTTCATACAAATCAGGAAAAGACTGCTGTAAATGGCTTGCATAAAATGTCCACTCCATTGTTTGTTCTCTATTTTCTATGAGATTATAAATACTAAAAAGAACTGCTTTGTATCCCATTAATATCTTGTGAGTAGAAGCATACAGATTATCACCGAATTTTCTTTTCCCTCCGGTTAGTTGCCTTACGCCACCTCTTTTTATGCCTGGAATTTTGTAGATATATCTGCCTGACTCAGGGTAGGTTTCTGCTGCGACATAACTAGTTGCCTGATATGGAATATTTAATTTATTAATATAAGACTTTGAAGCTCCAACTACTATATATGGTAAAATTCTTGATAATGAATCTAAATGAAATTGATCTTTTGTATTAATTATTTGTAATCCACGTTGAAGAAAATGATCTAATTGTTCTTGGGTAATTGAATTTTTTTTGTATAAGGAATATAATTTTGTCTTGTATTGTTCTTCTAAGATATTTTCCATGATATATTATATATAGTTGCAAACTTAAACTCCTATTTAATTAATCTAATGAAACAAATAATTTTATTATCACACATATATATTAGTGAGTGAACTTTTATAAAATTAAAATCTGAATTGATCTTGACATACATAATTAATTTTTTCTTTTTCTTTTCTTTTCTTTTAGAGAATAATAAATATCCAAAAAGATCTTATGAAAATAGTGAGGTTCAGGTTAGCTGCAAATCAGGACAAAGACTATGTATTAAATTTTTGCAAAAATACCTTTAGCTGGGGAGATTATATTGATAGAGTATGGGATATTTGGATTAGTGAACCCAATGGTATACTTTTAGCAGCAGAAATTGAAAATCATATAAAAAAACCAATTGCAATAATACATGGCATTTTGATTCCAGAAAAAACAATATGGATTGAAGGAATAAGAGTCGACCCAGAATATAGGAAACAGAAACTAGCAACTAATTTGATTAACCTCATACTAGAATATGGAAAAAAAAATGGGGCTGTATATTCTGCTGCAATAGTTTCTATAAAGAATGAGGCATCAAAAGGAATGATGAAAAAATCAGGGTTTGAAATACTTTCAAAATGGTCATATATTAGTACAAACCAAATGATACTACCAACAAATAATTTAACAAATAACTTTAAGATTGCAGATTCTAATGACTATCAGCAAATTATCAACTTTTTAGGAAATTCTGAAAATTTTAAGTTATCGGGAAAGAAATTCGTAAAGTCATGGAGATGGCATGATTTGACTGAGGATAGGCTATTTACCATGATTTATAATAAGCAAGTAATAATAGCTGGAAAAAACAAAAACAATAATAATGATGATGATAATAATAATAAACTGCGGATAAGAGGAATAGCTATTATTGATAGAGAGGGGTATTGGAACAATCAGAATATCTTTCAGATTGTATATATTGATGCTGATTCTGAAGAATTGTTACTCTCTTTGGTAAACAAAAGCCTAGAACTAGCATTCAGACACAATGAAAAACATAGTAATAAAAATAAGAGCAAATACGAAAGAATCCAAGTATTTAGTCCTTATAGAGAATATAATTCCAGGATATTTACAAAATCAAATATTAGTTTTTCTGAACAATTTTTGTTGTATTACAAAAAAATTTAAGATAGATTATTTATAAATACTTAGGATATAGTCAATCAAGATTTATAATTACTATAACTGTATAACATATTGTATTATTTTATTTTTCATAAAAGACTTTTACCTAAATATTACTTTCACTTAATGTTATATAACCTTATTAATAAAATTTAAATTTCCTCTAAAAGAAATCAGAGATTAATGTTTTCTTTCCATAATTTTTGTAAATCTCACTGTGGCTTAACCAATTTAATAGTGGAACTCTCATTCCATTAGATGCATATAGTAAAGCCATTTTGAAATTAGAAAATGAATTAATACCTTTCTTTGCTCTTAATGCATCTCTTATTCCTTCCCTTATTTGCCATACTCCTAACGGTACAAGGTATTCTGGCCTAATCTCTCTTAAAATCAAAACAGAACATTTCTTTCTTTTCGCCGTTAAATATTCTGAAACCCCAAGTTTTGCTGCAAAATAGGCACCTGCAATCCTAGGATAGTGATCTAAGCCTGAAGCATTTTCATAATCAGATTCTAAAAAAAACTTTTTTTCGTTATCTTTAGCGTACCAAGCTTCAACCATTTCAAAAGACCACACTTCACTAGGAATGAGTACTATAGAATAATAATTAGAAAAGTGATTATATTTTATCACTTTAAAACTATCAATTGATTGATAAAATTCAATTTGTTTTACCAGATATGAAGATATTATATCATCAGTAGCACTAATGCTCCATCTTGTTGGTACTAGATGCCTTTTGTTTTTTTTACCTAGCATACCTAAGCTCAAGACTTTGTTAATCTGGCTGACTTCAATACCATTTTTATAAAGATCTATAACTGCATCAGTAGCTTTAACCTGGTTATCAGAGTACAAATAATCTATTTTTTTATTTGTACTTGTAGACGAAGTTATTTTAAAAGACTTAATTTCCCCTTGAGGACCAAAAGGAGTAAACTCTGTATTCAGCTCATTATTTTGGGAAATCAGTGATTGATAAAATAACGGTTTGTTATGAAACTCTAATTCACTTTCAGCAGGTTTGGAGGACATTATTAATTCATGTAAAGAAAGGATAAATCTATTGTCCAAGTCATCTATTTTTATGGAGTTTGACCCTTTTACCAATGAGAGACGAAAATTTAATATTTCATGCAATGTTTTTCCTAACCATCTCTCGGGTGAATCTAATATGCTAGTATTGCCATGAATATCAGGAACCATAGGTCCAATACTTACCTTAGGATAGCCGTATTGTCCTACAAAAACAGATGGAGGACTAGCACCAGAAATTGCTGTTTTAGAGAAGCGTCTTGAATTCTCTTTAAGATAGGTGAACCAATACTTTTCGAGCTGTTTTTTCACTTCGTTGTAGGAAGAAGACGACACACCGGCTAATAATAATGAGATAATATTAGTTGTTATAATATATTTAGTGAATAAAACTTCAGTTCATTTCGTTTCATTTCATTTCATTCACAATCTGCCAATTATCTAAACTAGATCAAGCATAACAAAAAGCTAATTTTTTTACATGTTATTATTTTAGCAAATGTGTTACTCTTTGAAACTCTTACTTTTTTCAAATACTTTTCAAATACTTTTCAAATGATCATTTTATCAATTTTAAATATTTTTCATTATGTTATCAAATGTTTTTCAAATACCTTTCAATTCATGGATTTATGCTCATATAATAGAGTATATAGAACATCTAAATACAATTACAGATAGATAATAATTATGAATTAGCAACTGTTTTAGAAAAGATTTAGATCTATATTTTTCTAAAGTTCTCTATAAAAAACAGAGACATTTCAATAATCAAAAAATATTGCATTATTATATCTTCGTAATAACTAATTCATAGTAATTATTTTTAAACAGATATTACAATAATATTTTACATGAGATCCATTCCTCCTGTAATAAAGGAAGAAATCTTCAGAAAATATTTAGCAGGCGATTCAACAACTGAAATTAGCAAATCATACGGTGTATCTGTAGGAACTATATCCGCAATCACAACAGAGGAATCAAATAAAGATAATGATTTCTTTCAGATTAGGGAGATAACAAAAACATTCAAGAAACACGATTTAAAGATTTCAGATGTAATTTCAGGCATTCGACTATATAACAAGATTAAAAAATTAGGACTAGACATCTCATTTTTTGAAAATTTTATAGAATCGGTAGA
>DASVFI010000234.1:0-13501 GCA_036380115.1 Nitrososphaeraceae archaeon
TGTATTGTAAGATCAAGCATATTTTCAAGAGTATGATAATGTTCTAAAAAGTCTATACCCTTAGCTGTAATTGTCAATTTCCCATCCGAATCAATACTTAAAAGATTTTTCTCAATTAAGTGATTCATATAGAGTTTAAATTGAGTATTTGATACAAATGATCTACACATCACTTTTGATTTTTTTGCCCCTTCTACTGATGCTTCAAGTATTGAGGAAATTATTTCTATTCTACTTCTATACTTTGGATTCACAATAAATCATTGACAAAAAACTATATAATGAATTTAGAATGCGAAAATTATAGATCATATCGATATCTATGAATATATTCTTTTACATATGCAACAATATGGGATAAAAAGAAATTTCTGATATATGTTATTTCTTATATAAACTTAATTTCAGGTGTTTAGACGATCGTCTCCTGACAATTATTTTATCAATATTAAGAATCAAATTTTTACGCCAAGTTGTATTTACTAGTGTTTTATGCTAATAATTATGGTCTTTTATCTTGAGTTAAAGTGCTACAATAAAAAACGTTGTAATGAATAAAAAAAGAAATAATTATTTTTGAAATTTATTTAAATAAATTTCCTATTTGTTCACCAATATCAGTAAGAGGATTTCCTGTTTGGTTACCTTCCTGTTGTTGTTCTTGTCCACCTTGTTGTTGTCCACCTGATGTTCCAGCTGTTTGGTTACCTTCCTGTTGTCCACCTTGTTGTTGTCCACCTGATGTTCCAGCTGTTTGGTTACCTTCCTGTTGTCCACCTTGTTGTTGTCCTTGTCCTGTTTGATTACCTTGTTGTTGTCCTTGTCCTGTTTGATTACCTTGTTGTTGTCCTTGTCCACCTTGTTGTTCTTTATCGCCAGCAAAACCTTGATCAGTAGAAGTTTCTTTGCCTAAGCTTTCCATGAAAGGTGTAGTATCATTACTAGTCGTAGGGGGTGGAGCTTCACCTGTTGTTAAAGATTGCAGTTCTTCTATACTACCAATACCATCAGTGGCTTTCATTTGTCCACCACTATCTGCTCCTGGTCCTCCACCTTGTTGTTGTCCTTGTCCACCTGTTTGGTTTTGTGAGTTACCTTCTGTCTGAGCTAATATGGGATTTGATAAAATAGTTGATACTATTCCAATTGCTAATAGCAGAAAAGTATAGGTTATGTTTGTCCTGTTTTTCATGTTTACCTAAGTGCCTTAAAGTATAAAACTATTACAATAAAAAAGAATATAATTATAAAATAATCGTAATTCAAAAATACATATTTTTTGATCTAATTATTAAAAGGAATATTACAGAATTATCTGGCTTTTTTTTAGATGACTATGAATTAAAAAAGTTATTATAGTTAAAGGAAAAAAATAACTATTCTATAGCACGTAAAGGTAGTTTATTTTACACGATTGGAATGAAATAAGTTCTGTTCCTATCTATATTAAAAGGATATAAAATAATATAAAGTGTATTGAATTATTTTTGTATTAGAGTAGTTTAATTCCAGTAGCAAAAGTTTGTTCAATTGACAATTGAGTATTAATCACCATCTTACTAACCATGATATAAAGTTTGTATATTACGATTAATTTACTATTTAAGGATTGTAGTTAATATATCTTTTTGTATTACTAATACTATGGGGAAATCTGTTAAAATTATACATGAAGACCTGAATGCCGGTGGGGGAAGTGAACGCCTCACCATAACCATGATGGAAGCATTAAATGAAATGGGTTTTAACATTGATTTAGAAACTATAACCATACCTGATTGGAATCAGATTAAGAAATGGTATGGAAAATTTTCATTAAAAATTGATCGAATAAAAAAAATGGATCTTTCAAACATATTTGGCTTATCCGAATATAGGAATAAAGATTGGCTACAAGTAGAAGCGGAAGAAGAACAATACCGTTTAATAATAAATGCTCATGGAGATATATTGCCATATTATAATCCTAATAACCATGGAAAGTTAAATGGAAAAATAATCACTTATTGCCATTATCCTCTAACGCCAAAATTAATTAATAACGGTACATATAAAAAATTTTTATTAAAATTTTTAAAAAATAGTATTTTTGGTTATGGACTAAATTTTCATTTTGCAGAAGAAAAATTACTTTCTGGTGTATTACAAACATATGACCTTATGATGAAAAATACTATAATCATAACAAATTCTGAGTTTAGCAAACAAGCAATAGAAAATTATTATGGTAAAGCCGTTTTATCAGTTTTAAGTCCACCTGTTAATGTTGACATTTATCGAAAATTTGCTTTAACTAATCGATTAAGAGAAAATATAATAATTGTTCTTTCCAGGTATAGTCCAGATAAGAAAATAGAGACCGCGATACGAATAGCTAAAATTTTGCAGTCGGTATATAAAAATTATAAGATGATTGTTATTGGGAATATAGTTAAAGATAACTATGATTATTATAGGTATTTACAATCTTTAATAAGCCTGTATAAATTAAATGATCACGTCAAATTATATTTGAATGTTCCACTAAATAATTTATTGCAATTGATGGCGACATCAAAGATTTTATTACATCCTACTCTTGAAGAACCATTTGGAATATCTATAGCAGAAGGAATGAGTGCTGGATTAGTTCCCATTGTTCCGTTCAAAGGTGGCAATACTGAATTTGTTCCAAAACAGTTCCATTATAAAACTGAAGAAGAAGCAGTAAAAATAATAATTAATGCAATGAATATATCATATAACGATAGATTAAAAATTAGTAAATTTGCTGACATTTTTTCAATCACCAATTTCAAAAATAGTTTAAAAATAATAGTTCAAGATTTAATAGAAAGGGAGATAGCATTATCTTCCCATCAAATAAAAAGTAACAATATAAAGAAGTATACAAAATTTAACTAAAACTTGTTGAATATGCTAATCTTCAACCTCGAAAATTATAATGTAAAAATATTTGATTCTGCTACTTTACAATGAATTCTCTATCATTAGAAAAACATATAGATATTTTAAATGATTTTATGAATAAGACTTCTCAATATGCTATGAAAGAGCCTCAACCTGGAGGTTATTATAAAGCTATTTGGATGAGAGATGCATCATATATACTCAAAGATCAATTTATTTCAGGTTATACTTTTGATGTTATTGATGACCTTATTCATATTTGGTCTAACCAAATAAATGATATTCAAGATAAAAAAATAATATTTGGAAGAGGATCTCCAATAACAAAATTTACTCCGATGAGGTGTAATCCTAATTTAATTAATAAATTTAAAGGAGCATTACCTACAACAATCTATGAGAATTTCTTAGAGATTTATGCAAGTAATCCAGATATCGATTCAACCGCTTTGATGATATATGTAACGTCTTGGATTATATCAAGGATTTACGAATATATAAATTTAGACAGAAATGATAACCTTTATCCTTTATATTTTTCAAAAAAGAAAGATTTTGATTTAGAATTGGAATTCTCTAAATTAGTTTCCTTTTTTATTCCTAAAATGCTCGATGCAATTCAATATTTGTATATGAGAGATATTGATTCTGATAGTCTTCTTGAACAAGAATCAAATGAAGATTGGATGGATACTGCTCTTAGAAAGGGGAAAATTGTTTATAGTCAAGGATGTTGGTTACTTGCATTAAAAAATTTTAACATATTGCTAAAATATCTAAATATTGATGATACTGCATTATATATAGATAAACTAGCAAATAATGTAATTAATGCAGTAGAAAAACATATGTGGTCAGAACAAAAAACATGTTTTATTGATAATAATATAGGTTCATATTCAAATACAAACTGTGAAAAAATTATGACTCAGGATTCTTTACTTTATCTATTTGCATTAATAAATGATAATTTTCCTAGTTTATCTAATTGTGAAATTAATAAAGATAATGGAGATATCAATTATTGTTCTACTATTTTTCATAATAAAAGTAGTTTGGAGAGGTATAATAGAATGTTAGATACTTTAAAAGAAGAGATATGGAAACATAAGTTTCCAATGATAATTGAAAAACCACTTCAAAAAACTGGTCCATGGCCATTAAAGCCAAATTATTATCATAACTATACTTTTTGGCCATGGATAACAGGAATTGAACTTATGACAAGATTGAGATTTAGGAGGTTAAATGAATGTGATTATCTCATTTCAACCTTATTTTTAGATGAGTTCTCAAAGGAAAATCTTCTATATGAATGGATAAATCCTATTACAAATAAAGGAAACGGTGCGTATCCATTTCGAACAGGAATTTCATCTTTAAGATTAGTTATATATGATGTGTTTAGAATTCTACGAAATAACAATAGAAATAAGACAACTATCAGCACTAAATAAGAGTTAAATATTAACCTATAATTATATATAATTAGTTTTTTCATCTCTAAAAACATTGACTTACCTTTTGTATGAAGGAATATGTAATTTTAAGATCTATCAACTAGAAATGGTTAGTGATTGTTATAACCTATAATGGAATAGTGGAATATCTCAAAGATAAGACTTTGGAAAGACTTCGGTTTATAGTTGTCAAGAAAAAAATTGTAAAAATTTGAGTAAGGAAATAAAAAAGATAATTTATCAACCCATTTTTGAGACGTTTCTTACAATAAAGAATCCACCGTAAAGCGACAAAGCCCAAAGACAAAACCATGCAAGTTCTTTAAGAATATATCATAGAGGATTGTTTCTTATCTTTTTTACTACTTATGTTATATATCCATTGAATGATAAATTTTTACATCGAAACTAAAATATCAGACTGTTTCAATGATCATGATATTTGGTTAATGCTTATAACATTAAGACTATTGAGGTTGAAAAATATCAAATTAGATATTACGATAATTTTAATAGTAGTCTTCACCTTCCTCCTGTTCTACTTTTGCATGGTCTAGGGGGATCAGCTGATAGATGGACAAAAGTAATTCCATATTTATCTGGGAAATATAGATTAATTATTCCTGATATTATTGGATTTGGATATAGTGAAAAGCCTCATGTAGAATATACAGTTGATTTTTTTATTAATTTTATTAAAAAATTTTTAAATTTATTGAATGTATCTGATATTAATATAATAGGTTCATCCTACGGAGGATTGCTTGCATTAGAATATGCAATAAAATATGAAGCAGAAATTAAAAAGTTAGTTCTAGTCTCTTCAGCAGGTATGATGAGATATGTTTCAACGACCCTTAAACATTATATTTCTGCTGCATTATATCCAACTTATGAAAATGTTTTAAGAGCATTCCAAGAAATGATATATGATTCAAATATGGTATCAGAGGAATCTATTCAGGATTTTATAAATAGAATGAACTTACCTAATTCAAAGTATGCATTTATGTCTACATTAATGTCATTTAATAATCATCCCAAGTTAACTGATCGACTTAAAATCAATATACCAACATTAATTATTTGGGGGAGGAAGGATAAAGTAATTCCTGTACGCTATGCAAAAAAATTTAAAATTCCTAATAGTAAAATTGTTTTGTTAGACCATTGCGGACATTATCCTCATATAGAAAAAATAGAAGAATTTATTAGAATTATTTTAAAATTTTTGTGACCTTCTCTATCAATAGTTTTATATTGTAATGTTTATATTCTAATTGGATGCATATTCTTACCTAAAAATTTCAACAGTGATTTTTAATACAAAATAATTAATTTGTTTACATAAATTTAGGTTAATCATTACAAATATAAAGTTGTAAAAATTATGATAATAGATCAATTCAAAGCCAAGATAAAATATATAATAATGAAATATTGCTAGAATTATACGCGTGATTGTAATTTGCTTATTATATAAGATTCTTAATGTATATGCATTTATTATATTAGTATTATTATTAGTAAAATTTTAAATTGACATTGATGTAAAATTAAAATTTTCATTTTGCAATTTAAGAAGAAAATAACTTAATTCATTGAATTCTAGGGTATAATGCGAGTCCAATTTTGTATCTATTCTCTCATCAGATTTTATATTAATCGAAAGATCTGCTTTTTTAAAAGCAGAATTGTCATTTTCGGAATCTCCAAGATAAAGAATTTTTTTATCATTGCCTAATTTTAATAACGAACGTATCGATGTCAGTATATTGCCTTTATTATAATGGACAGAATATACATCTATGAAGGGGTGAGTTAAATAAGACTGTATATGAAAGTTATTGGTGGAAAGAGATTGTATTTTGATAAATTCTTGAATTTTATCCAATATGCGAGGCTCAATAGTAAATTTAAAATTTTCCCAATTTAATAAATGTCTATAATCAATAGAGATTCCTGCGAGATGTTTTTCCCTATATGTATATTTTTTAAAGATTTTGATATCATTAAAATTTTTAGTAATTACTGATGATAATCTTTCTAAAACAGAAGAATTTTGAAATACATTTTCTTTTTGATTTATATAATATCTAGTCAAACCATTCTTTCTAATTTCATTTTTTAATTCTTTCAGATCGAGAATTTCCTTATGATCTCCAAAACTATAATCTACTAATTCCTCATTGTCTTTTTGTAAAAAAATAAAAGTTTCAACACCCATTATACATGAAATTATTTTGGCAAAATGAACATTTGGTCCTATAAAGTTAAAGTCTTTGCTTGATATTATGCCAATAGGAATACATTTTGAAATATCAAAAAGAATATTGTAAAGATCTTGTGGAATATAATTATTTGAATAAAGGGATGAGGTAGGACAAAGGGTTCCATCATAATCAGAAACTATTGCAGAAATTTTCATCTAGTTGTATTATTTTATTAAATAGATATCATATATTTAATTGTGTCCTTTTACAACAAATTGAATATTCAAAAGAAATTATAAAAGATATTTACAATTTAGGTCAAAAAAGCAAAATCATTATTTATGGCAGTTTAAAGTTATTATAATAAAAATACAAGAATTAAATTTATTAAATTCTAATAATCTTAAAAGGTGACTATAATAAATACTCGAGTTATCTACTTCAGATAATTGTCTTTAAATTATATTTAATTTTTCTATAAAACATATTATTATTTTTAAATCTTTTTAATAAAATATCGTATTCTTCGGCAAAACCGATTAGAATAATATATTAAGATATAGTATGCCTTAAATATGATCATTTAATAATGATTATTATTATTGAAAGATCAGACGGATCAAATAAATAATCATGAGGAAAAAGATTCTAACAAGGATGTTGATTTGAGAGAGGAGCATTTATCTACAGATAATGTAGACGATGCTGTTGCCCGTATTCATGAAATCTCATCCAATGAATCTATAGAATATGAAAAAGCTCTAGACCTTTTAGATAAATTATTAATGGTAAACCCAGATGATCCAAAAGTATATTATGAAAAAGGATTCTTCTTTGAAATAGCTCAGAGATATCATGATGCAATAAAATGCTTTGATCAAGCCTTAAATATTAATAGAGATTATTTCGAAGCTTGGTATAGAAAAGGCCTTGCACTTAATAACTTACAGAAATATCATGATGCAATAAAATGCTTTGATCAATCATTACTTATCAAACCTGGAAATATTAATGCCTTAAATGAGAAAGGATATTCTTTAAACAAGATTGGTCTGTATGATAAAGCTGCTGAAGCATATGAAGAGGTTCTTAAAACCAATCCCAATGATATACGTGCTTTAAACAATAAAGGCGTAGCCTTAGCTAATAGTAATAATGCTAAAGACGCACTTTACTATTATGATTTGGCATTAAGTATAAAACCTGATGATATTAGTGCTATAACCAACAAAGGTGTTGCACTTGCTAGTTTAGGCAAATATGATGATGCAATATACTATTATGATTTGGCATTAAGTATGCAACCTAATGACGTTAATGCTTTAAACAATAAAGGAATTGCACTTGCTAGTTTGGGCAGATATGATGATGCACTCTATTATTATGATAGAGCTCTTAATGTAAATCCTGCTATTCCTAAGACATATTACAATAAAGGAATTACCTTAGCAAATGTTTTACAATACCAAGAAGCAATAGAATGTTATGATCAAGTCATAAGAATAGATCCTGACTATATTGATGCATATTACAATAAGGCAGTTGCACTTGGTTGTCTAGGTAGATATCAAGAAGCACTAGTTTATTATGATGAAGTCATACGAAGAGATAGTGAGTACATAAATGCTTATTACGGAAAAGGTTATTCGCTGGATTGTCTATTAAGTTATGAGGATGCAATAAAATGTTATGATCATGTCATAAGAATAGATCCTGATTTTGCGGATGCTTATTACGGAAAAGGAAAAGCGCTTGAAAAATTAGGGATGAATTCAGAAGCTATAAAATATTTGACTATTGCTAAGAAACTTGAAACTTTCTAATTGGGGATTAGTTTTCTATTAAACTTTTCATTAACCCTAATATTGTATTGTTGCCATTCTGTATGCTTCATAGTTAAAGTAATTTCTTTAAATTTTAATACTGTATGGTGGAAGGTTATTGTAGATGATCTATTTTTTTTATTAACATATGAAATATATATGGTTAAAGAAAAAAAATAATATAGCTCGGAAAACTGTATATGGAAAATGCCCTCGATGTAGGACTAAAAGTCAATTAGAAGTTATTTCGAATAATCCAGGTAAAGAAAAATTTAAGTGTAACATATGTTTTCAAAACTTTGGAATCGATGAGATGTAAACTACTTCTATTTGTTAAAGATATTAAGTTTTTTGAATTTTGTTTTATATATTTTTAATAAATATTATAAGATAAATATGTGTTTAATAATAAAGTAATCATAATATTTGACGATATGTATAACTTATTAAAAAATAAATTTAACGATGAAAATTCATATTAAATATAACGTAAAAAAATCAGAATAGTTTCATTTAATAAGTATAATTGTTATTCTAACTAAAACTTACTTTTTAATAATTCACATTGGATCAATCTAATTTGTACAGAAATTATTCCTCTATCTACAAATAAACTTATTTTAGTTATCCAATTCTTTAATGGTTTTAAACAGGGAATTAGAAATATTTATCTGAATATTTTTTTAACTCATAAGATCATAAAGATATAATAAAAATTGAAGATTAGTATACCTTATAAGTTAGTTCAGCACATATTATCTAACAAGAGAATTAACGGCAGATTTGTTAAGTTAATACTAATTACTTCTCACATTTTCCGTGCTTTTGTATAATTTAAAAGTGAAAAATAAAATGGAATATACATTCGAAGATTTAGGAATTAGTGCGCCTATTATCAAAGCACTTAATGAACATGGATATAAAAATCCATTCCCTATCCAACAGGAATCTATACCAATTTTTCTAAAAGGTTTAGATATGATAGGTCAAGCACATACAGGTACTGGTAAAACAGCCGCCTATGCACTTCCAATATTAACAAAAATTCAAAGTCGTACTCCTATTCAAGCATTAATCTTAGTCCCTACAAGAGAATTAGCTCTGCAAGTTACAAATGAAATTAATAAGTTCTCAAAATATACAGGCATTCGAACAATATCTATCTATGGCGGACAGAGTATTGCAATACAGCAGGAACAATTGAGAAAAGGAGTTCAAATTGTTGTAGCAACTCCTGGGCGATTAATAGACCATCTTAAAAGAGGATCAATTCAATTGGATAATGTAAAATATATTATTTTAGATGAAGCCGATAGAATGTTAGATATGGGCTTTATAGAAGATATTAAATTCATACTTTTTTATGTCAATGAAGATCGACAAACATGCCTTTTTTCAGCAACTATGCCAGCTGAAATAATAAACCTTGCAAAAGAATATATGAATAACTATTCTGAAATCAGACTAAATAAAGATGAATTGAGCCTTGATACTATTGATCAATCATACTTAATTGTTAGAGAAAATGAAAAATTCAAACACTTATGTACTCTTATACGAAATAGAAACCAAAAGCAACAGACAATTATTTTTGTCTCAACGAAACAAAGGACACAAAAAGTATTTCAATACTTAAAAGAAGATGGATTTAAAGCAACAATGATTCATGGTGATCTTTCGCAAAAACAAAGAAACTACTCTATCAATAGGTTTAGAAATGGAAGTGAGAATATTCTTGTAGCTACTGATATAGTAGCGAGAGGAATAGATGTCCCTGCTGTCGGTCATATTATTAACTATGACGTCCCAGAAGATCCTGATACCTACTTTCATAGAATAGGTAGAACCGCTCGAGCAGGCGGTAGTGGGATAGCAATATCACTGGTATCTAATGAAAGACTAGAGTCGTTTACAAGAATTATGAGAAGGACTAAACAAAATATACATAAACTTAATGACGAAATGGGCATTGAGATACCTGTTATTCAAAGAGCATCATATCGTAGCCATTACCGTGACAAATCATACACTAACTACTACAATGGTACTAATAACAGATCAGGTAATAATTATGAATACGGTTATGGAAATAGTTATCGAGGAAGCGGATATAGACGTAGTACTTATGGTAATTATCGTACAACCAATGAGAGGAGAGATCAATAAAATACTTAACAGATAAGTTAATTGATTTAACAATGAAAATTAAAACACTTTTTTTATAAATAGTTAATCGTTTTATGAATTTTTTCATCCTCTTAGTCCATTTATATCGTGAATTTACGTTTTAAAATTATTTAGTCATGCCTTAGTAGTATATTCCTACTGTAACTTAAATCCTACTTAAATTACCTTAGCCATGTTAGAAGGAGGGACAATTATCTCTACTAATAAAATTTTTTTGGTTATGTAACTATAATAATAAGTGCAATCTTGAAAATTACGGGTCGTATGATATTAGAATTAGATTGTTATTATTCCAAAAGAGAAAAAATATGACAAATTTCTTAAGATTACTTTCAATAAATTATTATGACGATTGATTAATATAATTGAGTTAGAATAATGGACCTAAAGAAGAAAAAAAATCATCTTCTTCATCTCCAAAACCATTATTAAAATCGTTATTATTAGCATTTTCATCCAAAGGTGGAGGTAAAGCCTGATCGATTATTTCACATGTTCCATCTACTCTGTCTTGTTCACTAGAATTGAAATCTTCAATTTCATCATCTTCATCACAAACAAATAAATCGGCTCCACTTCCTCCTTTGAGTTCATCTGCACCTCCTCCTCCAAGTAGTTCATCATCACCTTTGCCTCCATCAAGTTCATCATCACCTTCTTCGCCATATAAAATATCTTCTCCATTACCCCCGTCAAATTTATCCTCGCCATTTTTACCGTAAATTATATCGTCTCCATCTCCACCATCTACTTCGTCATCTCCATCTCCCCCACGAAGTTTATCGTCACTTGGTGTTCCTTCAATTGAGACGTGTACTTTTGGTCTTTCCTGTGAACTGCTTTCAGAGGCTTCATTTTCTAGAATTAGAGTAGAGTTAGTTTGAGCATTGATAAATTGTAAAGTAAATAAATTCAAAAATAATATTATAAAAAAGAATAAATACCTAGCCAAGTCTAACTCTCTAGTCTATAAGAGTACTACCAATTTATGTATTTCAATACATTTTTCCAAGTAACTTTTCAAAATCATTTCCTTTCTTTTACAGTACGATTAAATAATAATATTGATACAATATTTAATGAGATAAATACCCTTGAAAATAGTTATTTGTCTTATTTAGTTTATTTAATTATTTAATTCTGTTTACCGATACTGAAAATTTTCTAATATATATCAATGTTAAAGCAACATATAAATAATAAAAATAATTTTTAGGAATTATATTATATTATTGATTATTTATAAATTTTGTACAATACCCCATCATTAAAAGATAAGACATATAATAAACCATCTGGTCCAACTTCTATATCAGTAATTGAACCGAATCCAGTTCCAAACCTGATTGAATCATATTCTCCATCGTTATCAATAACTTTGTCTAAAAGATCTTTATTTGTTGTATCTAATAAAATACTATCTCTTTTTTCATTTAACGAGAATATATATAGATTTCCTTGACTATAATCTCCAACCATCATCTTATGAAGATATTGTTCACCTAATTTTGAAGAATTAAGAAATTCTATATCCGTTAACGCCACAGGGTCTCTCCAACTTAATTGTGGATCAGAATAAAAAGAGTTAGGTAATGCTTGAAGGTCATTTAGTGAATTATCAGACCTAGACATTGGACCCATAAATTGAAGCCATCCACTATTAAGACCAGCTTTAACTATGTTAATCTCATCATATTCACTTGGTCCATTTTCCGTTTCCCATAATGTTCCGGTTATAGGATCAATTGTTATGCCAAAACTATTTCTTATACCATAAGCAAAATATTTTGATGTATCAGAATTAGAGTAAAATGGATTAGTTTCAATTGCTGTTCCATCTTTAGAATTTATTCTTAAAATAACGCCAGTATCATCTGGTTTATCATTTGAATTTATATTTTGTAAAATTCCTCTATGATTCAGATCTCCTATTACAACATATAAATTATCACTAATTGCTGAGTTATTACTCTTTTCTAATACTAATTTACCACCATCATGATTAGGTCCGGGGAGGGCAGGCAAATCAAGTAAGATCTGTTGATTAGTTAATTCATTTCCATTCCATGAGTATTTATAGACTCTATTCCTCAAAGAATCATCATTAATTATCTCAGTTAGATAAACAAAAATATGTCTACCATCAGTTTCAATTCCTAATAAACCCCGTTCACTTTTCGCATTAACAAAGAATTTGTGGATTGGTTTTTCATCTAAGTGTTGGTTTGATAATAATCGTAGATATCCTTCCTTTTCTATAATTAAAATGTCATCATTAACAAAAACTATTCCAGTTGGATTCTCTAATCCTTCTGCAATTATGTCATACTTAAGAGCAGGATCATTAAAGATAAGTTCCGCCAATGCATTATTATCAATTAATAAAACAATTAAAATAGAGAACATAACAATAATTGATTCTAGAATAAATTGATAATTTCTCAATATATAAACAGCTTTGTGTTGTCTAATTTATATCTATTTTTGAGAATTGTTACTAAGGCCAATTGTATTTCTAATACATTTATAAAATTTTTTAGATTAAGTAGATTAGGATATTGTTATAAGAATCTTTCATATTGAGTTTGAAGGAAATATAAAATAAATAAATGATTTTTTCCTTTGCTGTAAAAGGAATTTAATACAATTTATTCAAGATTTTTAAATACTATTTATATTGAAATTACACAAGATCTTATTAGTTGTGACCGAGAAAGAGGATAATTCTTCATCCAATAATCTAAATAAAGAGAAAAAAATTTTCAATAAAGTGGTAGATTTAGCATTTGTCGAAAAAAAACGTATAGTGATAACTTCTATAATTGCCTCAGCCTGCCTCGCTTTATTTAAACTTGTTATCGGATTATATACTAATAGTCTTGGGATTCTTTCAGAATCTTTCCATTCA
>DASVFI010000235.1:0-5610 GCA_036380115.1 Nitrososphaeraceae archaeon
CTTTAACATTATTACTACTATTATCACTAATAGCAGTGACTACTTTCATTCCTTTACTACAAGAAGGATATGGTCAAAATACAGATACTCAACAAACATCACCAGCAGAATCTACAGCGGCGTCTTCTCCTGTAGATTGTAAATCTATTGCTTCTCAAATTGGTTCAAATGCATTTCCAATTCAAAATCCCCATAAAGAAATTTGTGATATCTCTGTTATGAGACATTCTCCACAAATAATAGATCAAAACGGAACAGTATTAAATAAATTTTTAGTAGCAAATACTCTAGTTGAAGTAATGGGACATTCACCTGCTGCTACCGGTGGTGGTGCTGACGCTAATAATACAACACTGAATGCTTCTTCATCTACATCAAATACACAAAAGGTAATGGCAATGGTAGAGTTTGCACTATTACAAACTGAACTAAAACCCGTATTGAACATAATATCAAAAACTAATTGGACCGTAGTAGCAATACATAACCATGTACTTTTAGAAACTCCAGATACAATCTTTGTACACGCAGATGCAAAAGGTCCGTTAGAAAGTATAATCTTTCCAATTAAAGAAGTTTTAGCACTTCAACAACAATCAGCACAAGCAGGAGGACAAGAAGCAGGAGCACAACAAGGACAACAACAACAAGGAGAACAACCTGCCAATAACAATTCAGGAAATCCGTTAGCAGACATTGGAGAGAAATTAGGAGATGTATTTACTGGTGGAGGTGAGGATAATAAGTAAAAAGTAATGATAATAATGATTTAAGATTCACTTTAACTTTCTTTTTTAATAATAATAAATTTCTCAATTTTTGTAAGAATAAATTCCTTTTTAAAATCACTATTCTTATAATAACTATTTTAAAATAGTAATCTACAATCACAAAGCGCCAGTATTTTTATTAAATAGTTATGGTTATGGGTAAATCATAATTATCCCAGATTGTATTTTTATTGGAAACTATAAGAATATAATATTATTTGAAGAATAGCGAAAATATATATGAAAATGCTAATATCTTAAATACAATTATTAAAAGCAAAATTAAAATGAATGTATTTTTACTCATTTCTCTCTATTAATATAGATAATATGAGATAAAATTTTTACTCTTTAACCTTTTTAATTTATTATTTTAGCTGAATATTTAATACTGAAAGTAGAGCTTCACATTATAATAAATAAGGTAGTCCTATTCCTCATAACATATTCACGAGTTTATGCATAATATTTTATTTATTGTAGAAGTTCTTGTTTCTTCTTTCTGCCTGATCTATGACCTAAATACATAATACCAAATCCTCCAATAACCATTAACAATCCAATCAATCCTACTAATATTACAGATATTGTCATTGTAGATGTAATCCAAAGAAGACCGACTAAAACGATTATTATCCCAAAAAAATATCCTGCTATTTTACTTATAAGTCCCATGTCTACATGTCCAATATTTGGATTTTAAGGCTTTAGTTTAATTTTGAAAATTAATTTTAATAGTAGATTCTAGTTGTTGATTTTTTCTATTTTCTTTTTGTAAAATTTGAAGACAAGAATAATGGAATGGGAAAAGAATATAGTGCAAACTAAAAAGACAGTAGTAGTTGATGATTATAAATTTTCCTGGACTGGTAAATTAGGTTAAATATCGAGAATGGTAATTCATAAACATCTTACTATTTTACTTAAACAAAGACTTTTTTGTACAGTACTATTACATATTCTGCTTTCGATTATATTGGAAAGAAAATGGGAAAAGAAGGTGTTATGGACTTACTACGTGAAAGATAAGTTCATCTCTATTTTAATATAATTATAAGCTTAATAGTTTGAAATTTGGCGATAAGATAAAAGAACTAGCAAAGATTTGCAATGAAGAATAATAGATGGCAAAAACAGAAGTGAATAAAAAAGTTAAAAAATGAAACATACGATTACTCGATATTATCCTATATCACAAATAGCAGAAAATTTACGGGAGCCATAATAGAAACAGAAACCTTTTATAAGATTCCTGATAGAGAAATAGAAACTAAGTCTTATTGCTACTAAAGGAGAATATTATTTGTAGATTTATAATAAAATGAGAGAAACAAGAATTTTTGTAATTATTAAACATCACTTCTTTGTAATAATAGATATATAATTGTGAATAGAATACAATAGCAAAAATACATTCAAGAATAAAATTAAAATTTTTATTTTTGTAAATTAATTTATATAATTTGTAAACCTTTAGGCTTATAAATATAGAAGATAATAAACTAATATGATATCAACAAATAAAATTAAGGTTTTAGGAGTTGCTTCTAGTATGCGAATAGAATCAAATAGCACTAGAACATTAAAACTAATACTCGATATAGTAAAGACATCTTATGATGCAGAAATTCAAATTTTAGATTTAAGACAAACGATATTACCATTTTTATATTATCAAGAACATGATAAAAAAACAGAAATTCTAACAGCTGAAAAAATGGTAAAATGGGCCGATGCTTTTATTCTTGCCACGCCTGATTATCATGGTTCAATGGCTGGCTCTATGAAGAATTTTTTAGATTACTTTTGGTCCGAATTTGCAGGGAAACTCTTTGGGTATATTTGTTCTTCTCATGAAAAAGGATTGACAGTAATGGATCAGATGCGCACAGCAGTAAGACAATGTTACGGATGGAGTATGCCTTATGGCATCTCTATAAACGGAGAAAAAGACTTTGGGTCAAGTGGAAATGTTACGAATAAAGTGTTATTACAAAGGATGCAAATGTTAGCTAGAGATATCATAATTTACGGCAAATTACATCGCAACCAATTTTTACATGATTTACGTTCCCATGAAATAAATACATTTGCCTTTCACTATAGGAATTGATCTATAACTAATTTACAACATAATTAAAATTCAGTTTTTATTCATAGATTCCTTTGTATATTTCAGTTATTTTGAAGAATCAACTATAACCTTTGTTATTTTTAATATATAATATATAATAGTAATTTTATATTATTTAACTTACCAGATAGTTAGTTACTGTATTAATAGATACTTACTAATTTATATATACTTACATTAATATAGTTAATGTGATCTGTAAATTAAAAATACAAACAACAGATAGATCTAAAAATCAAAATAATATAAATAATGATATTACATCTGTATTATTAGGGGAATCAGATAAACAGAAAGTACATGAAGATTCTATATCCATCACTGATCTTCGACAAAGTGATATAGATATTCTAAAAATTTTATCTGAGAATGAAGATGAAAACACAATAACCACATTTTCATTTAATGGATTAAAGATTAGATTGAATCTGCATCAGGAAATTTTATCAAGATCTTTGAAACGATTAAAAGAATTGGGATTGATTTATAAAACTAAATTAGGATACAAATCTACAAAAAATGGAAAGATTATTTTTTCAAAATTGAAGAGAATATCAAATGAAAAAAGAAGTAATCAAAGATATACTCAAATCATTCAGGTATCTGTTCCTTTTAGACTCCCTCATCAACAAATAGTTCAAAATCTTTTAGGTAAATGGTTTAATAGCTTAAGATGGATTGGAATGAATCAAAATGCTACAGGATATCAATTAAAATGGAAAGATATTGAAGATTTTATTGAAATTATATTATATTTATCAAATAATAATATTATAATAGAAACAAATGAAAATCCATTGAATATATCCAAAGCATTTGGTTATTCTACAAGAATTATAGAGTCAATTGGTAATATAATAATGAAAAATAGTTCAATTATTTATCCCATCAATAACAAGAATTTTGACCAAATAACTAATTGACTGTAATAAGTTAAATCTTGGATACATTTTTAAAAATGGTTCTATATCCAATACTATCTATTAATGATAATAACATAATTACTAATATAATGGTGACATTATGACTATATAGAATATAAATTGAACTCGATTAATAAGCAAAAACTATCTAAATCTTAAAATGTATCCAGTAAATAATATTTTTGGAATATAGGTAAAAAATTTACAATTTTAATTAAGAAATATGATCAATGAGAAGCAAAACAAGATTTAATCAATTTATTAATTCAATAGAAGGAATTAGTCCAAAAACTTTATCGGTTAGACTAAATAGATGGAGAAATTGAGATTGGTAGAGAGAAAAGTTTTTCCAAATGAAACAGCTATCAGAATCGAATATTATCCTACAGAGAAAGGACTTGCTTTGCAATCAATTATAGATATGATGTAAGCTTATTCAATGAAATATTGCAGTAAAGAAATTTTCAAAGATGGTAAACCAAGAGAATTCAAAACGATGTATGGTAGAATTTTCATTCTTAACATAGATTAAAGAATAGAATAAAATATTGGCTAAATTTGCTAATGATAATAGCGACATGACTTCAAAAGTAAAAATTAGTCATTATATCTAACAAAATATAATAATCAATTGATGTTGGAATATGATGAAAATCTAAATTCTATTGATTATGCTTTAAAAGAACTAGATAAAGATATATCAAATATACTAGTTTACAAAGACGTAAAGAAATTCAATAAGCCAGTCACAATTATTCAAGGCTTAAAGGATAAAGACATGATAAAAATCCTTCTACGAGAATTGAAAATAAAGATTGGTACTGGAGGAACTTATAAAAATGGAATAATTATTTTACAAGGTAATCATCAAGAATATGTAAAAGAGTATCTTATTGATAAAAATATTATAAAAGAAAAGTTTTAATTATCAATTAAAAACAATTATTTTGAAATACATTAAATTTTTATATTGATTGCATATCATCAATAATTATCTTGTTTGTGACTGGATGTTGATTTCTAAGTCTATATCTATTTTTAAAGATAATATACATCATGACAAAAGAATTAGAAGGAATTGTTCAATTGAATGCAATAAATTGGAATAATATAGTTTTAAATTCTGATATGCCAGTCCTGGTTGATTTTTGGGCAGAATGGTGTGGTCCTTGTAGAATAGTCGGTCCGATTGTTGAGCAATTAGCTCAATCTCTGGAAGGAAAAGTAAAGATGTTTAAACTTAATGTTGACCAAAATCAAGAAATTGCGATGAAATACAATGTACAATCTATACCTTCATTAGTATTATTTAAAAATGGCAAAGAAATAGCCAGAACTATTGGACTTTCCCCAAAAGAAAAATATGAGAAATTTGTAAATAATGCATTAAATTAATATTTTATTTTATTTCTATATTAAAATTCTTTTAAATTTTGCTTTTAATCTATAGCTTGATTTATCGTTTTGATAATTTGGTTAACCTTAATTATAAAAATATTTTATATAAAATAATATTAAAGAATTAATTTATTTGTCTTCTTTCTCTTTTATTGAGTATTTGGGTGATTTTGGAAACATTTCTCGTTTAAGAATGTTTTTCTCTATTGAGATACTACCTGGTCCAGTTAATATCAAACTTATCATTATAGCAAGATACAATAAATCTAATTCAAAACCACCGATAAATCCTTTTGATAATTTCACTAATAGAATAGCACCTATCATATCTATTGCTAGTAATATTGCTGAAATTCTTGTAAAGATACCTAGTAAAATAGCCAAA
>DASVFI010000236.1:0-2489 GCA_036380115.1 Nitrososphaeraceae archaeon
ATTTAAATCATTAGGTAATACAGGTATTATAAAGCTTTTAAAAGGAAATAAAGATAGGTCTGCACTTTTTAAATCTGTTTTTGTTTATAATAATGGTATTGTTAAAAAAATCTTTACTGGTCAAATTAATGGAACAATCGCGACAACAATAACTCCAGGAGGCTGGGGATATGATCCAATTTTTCGCCCCCATAAAATGAATATAACATTTGGTAAATTAAAGGAGAATAACCAAAAGAATGAATTATCCCATAGAAGAATTGCTCTAGATAAATTGGTAAAATGGTTGAACCAAAACAAAAATATAAAATGTTATTACAATAAAACATATTAATCATAAACATACAAACAACAAAAATGTTAAAAGCAAAAGTTTTATTTACATTTAAAAAAATTATTAGGATTAATATATAGTATTTTTTTTTAATATAAATGAATTAAAAGTAGAAAAGGAAATATATATTTAAAATTTAGTGAAAGATAATCTTCTATTTCATAGTATCGTACTCATTATATTAAATAACAACTTTATTATATAAAGATGAAAAATCGCAGTAGATATGAGGTAATTGCAGCTATACTATCTTCTTGCATAAGAATGGAAACCCGGACAAAAATTATGTATAAAGCTATGCTTAGTAATGATCAATGTAAACTTTACATACAATTTCTATTAAAATGTGGATTGATTAAGGAAATGACAAATGGTGAAAAGAGATATTATTCCATAACTGAAAGTGGTAATAAATTTTTGTTTAATTTTGAGAAACTAAAACAAATGCTTCCGACTATTATGGAGGAAGATGTTGCAGATAATTATAATTTAACTGTTTAACATATTACTATTGTCAGTTACTCATAGTCGTTAGGTAAAGCACTTGCCTTAGTTTTAAGTGAACCAGTATTCTTTATAGGTATTCCGTAATTCTCTCAATCACCTTAAATTCTGTTATATAATAACTGTCAATGGCTTAATTATTATATGGTATTTATTTCTACTTGAACGTTAATTTTTTATATTTCTAAAGCGTAGATACCTAAATCAAGATTATTTGTATTTAAAATTATTTTGAGAACCTTTGAGATAATTGCGCTTTGATTTATTGCGATACATTCATCTATTTTTGCTTAAGTGTAATTAAATTCCTATGTCCACATCAATTTTTTTTCATGGATGGTTATATAAGGACTTTCTGAGATTATTTGGTAAATAGATAGATTCAATTACATAAAGAATAAAATTGTTATGAAAATGGTTCCATTATTGATTATATAAAGAGACTAAATCTATTACGAGTCATATTCAAGATAAAGTTTATGAATTGTTTTATGTCTTTATCCATTCTCTATTTTCTAAATATTCTAATAAATCTATCATTTTCTGTATTCTAATTTCTCCACCATTTTGGTTCTTGCAATTCTCATAATGTTTTCTTATTTTTGCATCCTCTTCCTCAGATATACTATGTTTATTTTCTATGAGATCAAAAAATTTATCTTCTTTTCTAGTATGATCTGTAATAAAGACAGAATAAGCTTTAAGAAATCTTGCTACAGGTTCTCTTATTTGACTAAAATTGGATATACTTTTTTCTTTATTAGATATATTGTTCATGTTATTTTTCATTTCCTTTAACTCTTTTCTAAACATATTTGATATTCGTCGACCTAACTCATGTTCAATTAGGAATTTTCTAATATCTTCCGAAAACCCATTTTTGTCTTTTGTTTTAGGAAAATATGATTGTTCTTCTTTTCCATGATGAAATCTATCGACAAATTCTTCCATAACTACAGAAATAATTTCTAGATCTTCAATTGGTATATCTTCATCATTATATAACTTACTTGAGCAGCTTTCAGCTACATGGCCTAATCTTCTTACATATGTATGATCATACTTAAGATTCTGTGTAGAATTCATAATTTTGTTATATGTAAACTAAATTTAAATTTTTTATATTTATTGTTATAATTTTTAATTAATATAATTTTTTTTATAGTCATTGATAATATTTAGATCAGTGTTCATATAATACAGGAATTCCACTTAATTTTCGTAAACATCGACTATTTGGTACACCTGAATAATACATTTACAATATGTATTCAATCTATTTTTTAATTTTAATTAATAATAAAAACTTGGAATAAACATGCTTCAGAATATCACTAGCGATACACCTGAAACACGCTCAAGTATTAAAAATAACACTTATAAAAATAACAATATAGATAACGTTCTAGGGGCCGGTGGTCTAGCCTGGTTAGGATACCGCCTTGACATGGCGGGGCTCACGTGTTCGAATCACGTCCGGCCCATATTTTATACTTAAATTATCGTTAGGAGAATAGATTTGATTGTGGGTGTTACTGTATTTAGTAGCGCCGTTACTAAATTTGGTAACGGTTGATAAAGATAGTAGTCATCTTTCAACAAGTAACGATAATTCGAAATTCTCAACATTCTCAATCTTTTTTCTAATTTT
>DASVFI010000237.1:0-3227 GCA_036380115.1 Nitrososphaeraceae archaeon
CAGTTAAACAAAACAAAAGATGGTAAAGATGAGAGATTAACATGCGAATCATTTGGAAGCCTTTAGTGGCAAATTAAAGGCTTCTTGAGTGTTAGTCTGTATTATTCCATGTATAATTCCCATTACCTTATCATACGAAGATACCTTCTTACAGGGACCGCAAGCATGCAGATGAAGTCCAAGCAAAGATTGAGAATGATGGAAATATGAAACCAATTTGCGGACAATTTGGTGATCTTATGACTACTAATCCCGAAGGAATAATTGGAGTTTTTAGTCGCATCAAGGTTTAGAGATTTGCATATATAATAGCATCAGGTGAAAAAGTAGCAATATGGAAAGTCAACATGATAATGATAAGGAAATAAAAGGGAAGAATAAGATTCCATCCATTGTACACTTTGAAATTCCAGCAGATGATGTAGAACGTGCAAGAGGTTTTTATTCAACATTGTTTGGTTGGAGAATAGAAAAGATTGAAGTAATAAAGGAGGGGATACAATAGATTATTGGATTATATCCACCTACTTAGAAAGAGATAGTAATGAAAAAAATTCTTCTTCTCTAGAGGGAGGCTTGATAAAGAGACAGAATCCTCAACAACCAAATTTGAATTACATAAGTGTATCTTCAATAGATGAATATTCAAAAAAGGTTAAGGAATTAGGAGGAAAAGTTATAATGCCAAAAACTGAAATCACAGGCTATGGATTCTTTGCTGTATGCATAGATAAAGCCTGGTTATCTTGGCTGTTTATTTATCGTTGTATTATTCAGTTAATATCTAAAAAAACCATAGCCTTCTGATTAGGAGCAAAATTTAGGAGGCTATGACATGCACATGGTATCTATTAGTATTTTACCTTGTTAATCATCATTTATAATAATTGGAATTTATTTTTTCAATAGTTGTAAATTATATAATCATAGCCCTCTAAGGATAAACCCAACAATAGAAGGCTATAGCATGCTATCATTTGGACTGAAAACCAGACTTACATAAACCTATTAATGATACTATATAACACTTGGAGATAAATTATTGGTAAAAGAAGCATCTCTTTATTGTATTAGAATGAGAAGCAATACAGAGCGTGTCTATGAAATAACCAACTAAATTATAGCATTATTGTTACAGAATAGAATATATAATAAAAATTATTAAAACATGAAAAACAAATACTCTTCATTCAATCGGTTTATTAAAAAAGTTAAATTACTTATAATCTTATTACGTAATATATATTAAATAAACTGTCTAAGAATATAATAGGGGTTTCTGTTTGGAGTTCTTTTGACTGAAAAACCAGACTAGAGGACATGCCTACTACATGAGCCTCAATGAACCTCTTCTGGTGTAATTGTTATTCTTTAACTGTTTTAATTATATTATTACATTAGAATAAAAAAATAGAAAATTTAGAAAATTTAGGGATTATTGAATCAATTAACGGTTTGCCTAGATAGATAAGTCCTCATTAGGATTTGATTCCTTTGCCTGTGCTACCCATCCTGTTTCTGTTTGTGTTATGAAGGCAGTATCTGAAATAGAACTTGCAATAGTGGGATTGAAAATACATAACTTCCACTCAATACCTGTATCTCCCTCATCACATGTAGCAAAAGATGAAATAGTCCCAGAAACTGAAGTGTCAAAAGTACAAAGAGAAATGGTTAAGCAGAAAATCGAGAATATTGTAAGAAACGAAATAAAAATTTATCAATATCAATAACAATATTATAATAATCTGATCAATGAATGCAAAAAATAAAAAAAATATTCTAATAATTGATGATGATATTGAAACTTCGATAAAATACAAGAAATGGTTGGAAGAAGAGGAAAAAAACAGTATAGAGGGAAATTTCAATATAACTTTGATAAATGATCCTAACTTAGTAGAACAGAATTTTAACCCTGAAAATTATGATCTTGTACTTATTGGTTTTAGGATGTCAATAGTTGATGGCTTTGATCTTTATCAGAAGTTATATGCATTATCACAAAAAGTACTAAAGGATACATCATCATCAAACGATTTTCGGGTATGTTTTATGACCTCATCAAGAATAAATTATAAAGTCTTAGCAGAGATGCATCCAGAATTTGGAGAAGAATGCTATGTTTCCAAGGAAGTTCCAAAAGATGTTTTTATAAAACATGTATATTCTCTGATATCTTAAGAAAAAGACAAGAAATGACTAGTCCTAAATGTCCTAGATGTGGTGGTGAAGACTTCCATTTAAAAGAACAACATCAATATCAAGACTCTAAATATTTGAGTGAGGAAAACAAAAACACATACAAAAGACAATTGACATGCCTTAAATGTAATTTCGGATTTGTTCCCTCAACATAGAGAAAGGAATAACAAGAAATGACAGAAAATTTACTAAACAGAAAAGCGCTTATTTCATATCTAGCAGACAGATTTAATATAACACAAGGCGAAGCATCATATCTTTCTTGGAAAACAGGTATTGAGTACGATTTTACAGATTCTGATAAAATTATTATTGAAGCACTTTCTCTCCATTATGACGATCGTGCTTTAAAACTTATGTTAGAAAAAAGTTCAAAATTTAAAAATTTTTTGGATGAATTGCAAAATAGAAAAGAAGCAGGTCAATCATTTAAAAAACCTTGAAGGCAAAAAAAGAAGAGAAATGAGTAAAGACGACATAGTAGTGAATTAAGACAAGGATTTAATCCAACATTAAAGAAATTTTTTATTGAAATCATTAATATTGAAACTGAAACAATATGAGAATTCTTTCCATTAGAATTGCGATTATCAATCTCTTCAAAGATTTGGTAGAAATATTAAATAAATAATAAGAATTTTTCTAAAAATATTATGATCTTATATAGCATAAACTAATAATTTTGTTAGACATTCTATTATTTCATTATCTTCAACTTTTATTTATTATCGCAGTCACATATTTAATTAAATCTTCATTTTTGATTGGTTTTTGAATAAAAAACTCTTTATCAAGTAGTTTAACCAATTGAGAAGAATATTCTTTTCTAAATTTTTCATAGTAAAATTCACTTGCAGTTAAAAAACAAAATTTTACTTTAGGATCTTTTTCTCTTATTTTGACGTATAATTCAAATCCATTCATTTTCGGCATCAATATGTCAAGAATTATTAAATCGTAAAAATTGGCTTTATAATTATTAAATACCAAAAGTAGGATCATTAAACGAATCTACTTTAAAT
>DASVFI010000238.1:0-8333 GCA_036380115.1 Nitrososphaeraceae archaeon
GTAGTATTCAAATTACCAGTACATATTATGATCATCTTTAGTATAAAATTTCAGAATGTGAAGTATTTCATATAGATTTAGAAACAGCAGGACCAATAACACAACTTTTGTTTCAAAACACTATTTTTAAATTTAAAATACACTAGATAAACAATTTATTATGTTTTATTTATTTCTAAAGTGTGAAAAAATATAGATGTCCTAATTGTTCATCTTTAAATTCTATAAAAATAAATAGGATTTTCGATGGGCGCTTATTATTTATTTGCGAAAAATGTAAAATATGCTCTGTTTTACCATTTTATAATAATATAGATGAAACTTACTTGGCGTTTCTAGATAAATTTGATAATGGTTATGTAACTGTTTTTGAGGATTTAAAAATGGTACTTGAAAATGAAAAAATAGTGAGATCAAAAAATGAAATAGAAAAAATGATGGAAAAAAGTAGAATAAGTAATACCCTCCTAAATGAAATTTTATATTCCGATTTGGATTATGTAGTTGAAGTTAAAAAATTAGAAGAATCAAAAATAGATACAGGTAGGAATTTAGACGAATTACCGTTGGATGATGTATTATTAAACCAGTTAAAGTCTAAAAAAATTAAAAAATTGTTTAAATTTCAAGAAGAAGCTATTTTCAATATTCTTAGAAATAAAGATACCGTAATTATCGCGCCTACTGCTTCTGGAAAAACAGAGGCTTTTTGTATTCCAATTTTACAAAAAATACATGATTTAAAAACTCAGGTAGTTAACAAAAACAATCAATGGTTTAACAATAAAAAAGAATTCAGAACTGAAGGAATAAAAGCAATTTTTGTTTACCCAACAAAAGCATTAGCAAGGGATCAACTATTGAAAATAATTGAGTATGCAAAAAATATGGATATTGTAGTAAAAATATTTGATGGTGATTTAACTGAAAATGAAAAACAAAATTTCTATGAATTCCCACCAGATATAGTATTAACAAACTTTGATTCTATACATTACCATCTTTTGAATAATACAAAATTTATAAAATTACTGAATAATACTTTGGAATTTTTAGTTTTAGATGAAGTACATGTTTATACGGGAATATTTGGATCTAATGTTCATTATATTATCAAAAGATAGAAAGAATAATAAAAAATAAAAAATTGCAAATGATTGCATGTTCTGCTACATTACCAAATGTTAGAGAATTTTGTGATTTATTATTTTCTCGCGAAATGGAAATAGTGAATGGTGAAGGAAAAAGAGGTTATACAAATTTTGCTATTATATATCCATCGCTTCGATCAAATAAATCATTAGTAATTGAGTTAATAAAAAAAATCACTAAATATCATAAAACTCTAGTTTTTAGCAATTCACACATATCAGCAGAGCTGATAGCTTTCACTTCAGCAAAACAAGGAATCAAAATTGGGGTGCATAGAGCGGGTCTTCCACCTAAAAACAGAAAAATTGTAGAAAATTCTTTTAAGAGTGGAAAAATAGATGTTATTTCGTCTACACCAACTCTAGAATTAGGTATAGATATTGGAGATGTTGATGCTGTAATATCCAATCTTGTACCTATAAACAGACTAATTCAAAGGCTAGGAAGAGCAGCAAGAAAGGGGCAAGAAGGATATGCTTTTTTGACATTGGGAAACGACCCAATAAGCCAATATTATAAAAATCATCCCGACGATTATTTTACTGATCAAGAAATACCATATATTGATCCATTAAATCCAATAATAATGGAAAATCAAATTCTTGCTATGTGTTATGATAGACCTATTTCAAAATATGAAGCCAAGAATTACTTAGAACCACTTTGTAAATTGGAAAAAAAAGAATTAGTAAAGTTTAGTAATGGAAAATATATTCCAATTTATAGTCAACATATTATTTTAAAAGAGTATAACATAAGGGGGATTGGAAATGACGTAAATATTGTTTTTAATGGCAAAGTTATTGGAAATAGAAATTTACCACAAGCACTAGAGGAATTGCATGATAATGCCATTTACTTTCTTTCGGGTAGGAGATATAAAGTTCAAAAATTAACACTTGACGATAATACAGAAAGAAATTTTGCTGATATAGAAGCTATACCAAATGACTATCCATTCTATACAAAATCCATAATGGAAGAGTTTCCTGAAATAATAGAAATATTTGAACAAAAAGAAATTTTTGGAATTAACCTAAGGTATTGTTCTTTAAATATTTTTAAAAAAGTAATAGGATATTCAAATATAGAGATTGGAAAGGAGATCAATCAAGGAAATAAAGTTTTTTTGAATGAACCAATAACTTATAGTTATTCTACAAAAGGATTTATATTTCGAGTTCCTAGACCAATAGAAATTTTAGAAATGGTATCCGAGAAAGAAAAAGTAGAAATGAGTGGATATCATGCTACTGAACATGTAGTTATTGAAGGAAGTAGTATGTTAATAGGGGGAGCATCTCAAGATATAGGAGGAATTTCAATTGGAGATACAGGAATGATAGTAATTCATGATGGCAGTATTGGAGGTAATGGAGCAAGTAAAAGTCTTTATGATAAATTTGAACTAGCCATAAGAAGGGCCCATTCTATCCTAATGGAATGTCCATGTGAAAATGATGATGGATGTCCTCGTTGCACTTATTCCTACAGATGTGGTAATAACAACGAATACTTACATAAAAAAGCTGCAATTGAAATACTTTCTCGTATTATTAAAGGAGAAAAAACGGAAATAGTAGATTTTGAACGTTTTCAACAGACGCTAATATAGTCTTAAAAAATCAAGTATTGTTTTCTTATTGTTTTGCTTTGATAACCAAAATTATCAAGTATTGTAATTAAGGGTATTCTCTATAGTATTTCTAGAAGAGTCAGAGAGTACACCTTTCAAAGATTCTTTTGTACTATCAGTAATATTTTTGATTACAGGAGTAACACCAATTTTATCTACACCCTTTAATACACCAGCAAAAAAAGTCTCCCATCCTAATCCGATAATAGCTAAGAATAATATTATTGCAATCATCCATAAAATTACACCCATACTATAATCTAGTAGATTTTTAAAGTATATTAAAACTTAGTTAGATTTATTTAGTTCAAACTATATTATTATTCTTATAGTATAAAAAATTAGTATATTATTAAGTAATATATATCTTATATTTCTTAATTTATACGTAATAATAAAAAAATTATGAAAGTACAAAAAATTTCAGCTATAACGCTGAGGATTCAAAATATGAGAAAAGAATGGAAATTTTATTCAAAAGTGCCAGGATTAACTCCTATATATGGAGGACCTGACAGCACATTTACTTCTTTTGAAATAAAAGACGATTTCAGCAATTCCAAAACATATTTAAATTTAGAGTTTACGAATGGATTACCATTTAATAAAAATTTTGGTAGAATTGTTATTTATTCAGAAAATGTGGATAAACTCTACAATTTTTTCAAAAATGATGAGAATATTGCTCCTATAATTACCATAAAGAATGAACCCAAAGATGGAGAATGGGGAGAAAGATTCTTTCATATTTTGGACCCAGAAGAATATGAGATATCTTTTGCTCAGATTATAAATAAATAAAAATTAAATAATTATATTGTTTTGTAGATCGGAAAAACAATTCTGTTATCTACACGTTATCAAAACATATTCAAAACATGTTCTGAATTGATAACTAGATTACCTTAATAAGAATAGCTTTCGAAATTGATATAATGTCATCTTCTGCTCCCAGTATCAGGATATAATTTCCTATAGCAACATCATTAGATAGAGTAAATACAAAGGATATTTCTTTTGATTCATCATTTTTCAATTTAATTGAATTTTCACTAAAAACTCCATAAGATGTACCTAAATTACCGCTTGGGGTTAATGTAGATGAAGATATAGGACGAAGAGAAGAATCAGTATTTGCCTTAATATCGAATTTAATTTCTTTGCTTTCTCCAGGACTAAGTGTTATTTCGTTTTCAGTAGTAGTAATTGAAAAAGGTAAGGGAATACTGGTATCAACATAGCCGATCTTATTTTCCGTCCACTCAGTAAACCAAACTGAGCGATTGTGAGATTCATTAGTGATTTGTAATATATTTCCAATACCACAACTGTTCTCAGGAGAGTCTGGAGGACATTGTCCAAATTGCTTATTCTGTGAAGGAATCCAATATTCAACTAATGTCAATTTCTCTGGATAAAATATTCCAATTTTGTTACCAGTATGCTCATTAAAAATAATAGAATTATTTAGGCCTTTTTTCATCCAATAAGGTAAAGTATATGCTTGATCATTGATTTTTTCTCCTGCAAAAATCTTTGGAGAAGCTAGAGATGTTACATATTTTGTTAAAGTACCATTAAGAGGATTTAATTTAACAAAAATACTTGTCCCATGGTCACTTATCCAAATATTACCTTTTTCATCAAGAGTCATACCTACAGGTGAAGGAAGATCTCCAATATCATATTTTTTAAAGGCTTTGTTTGCAATATCATATTTATAAATTTGACCTTTATATCCAAATGCAAGGACTGATATCCATACGTTATTATTTTTTTTATCTACTACAATCGAACCTGTACTGATAATAGAGGGATCAAAATCTTTAAAATCTTCAACAGGAAGTGGAATCTTAGTGATTCCATCAGAGGTACCGCTTTTCATTAAACTGATATTGCCGATCCATAAAGATTGTGATCTAATACCTACAAAGAAAATATTACCGTTATTATCAAAGTCAATTGATACTGGATAAATAGTACCAAAAGATAAATTGGTTTCAGGAATTTTGAAATGTTCAAATACTTTATTTTCTTTGTTGAATTTCCAAATTAAATTTTGTTTTTCGTCAGTAAACCACAAATTTTCTTTGGAGGGATCAAGTTTAAGATCCCAAACTTGAGAGGAGTCGATAGGATTATCTCGCGATAACCAAATAGGGATATCATATTTCGTAAAAGCTTTTGTTTTATATTCATAAAATATCAATGATCCCTGTTTAGTAGAGATGTACCATATGCCCCCTTCATCATCATCATTTGTTATTGCCAATGGCATTTCACATTCACTAGTCAATTTGATTTCTTGAACATATTGATTAGAATTAGGTTTAGAATTAATTCCACAGAACTGAGTTTTGAATTTCTCAATTGCCTGTTGTTTTGAGAATTCGATTTGATCTCCAAAGGCTGCAGGTAATGGGTTCAAAAACAATATTTCATTTATTAAAAAACTAGATGATAATTGAGAATTAATAGTGTATGAAGAAATAAAAATAATTAAGATAACAAGAGAAAAGTTCAAGAAGGTAAAATATTTGTTAACTTTACAACGGCTACTCATATAATTATAACAGATTAATAGTTCTTTATATCTCATTAAGAATTGCAAATGAAAAAATACCATTATAAAAATAAAAACGATATCAAAAATGCAGGATTAGTTCGATACCAATCCATTTAGTGTTTGTTCAAAAATTTCATAAGGCAATGCGCCTGGAATTATTGATTGAATATTATTGTCTTTGATCAATATAAATGACGGAGTTCCAGTCAATCCCATAGACTGAGCAATATTATCGTTATTTTGAACAAGATTCAAATATTTATTAGATTGTATGCAATTAGAAAATTTTTCCATATCTGCTATCTGAATATTTCTTGCAAATTGTTTAAGACTATCAGTAGTTATCCATCCAGTTCTTTCTCCTCCCCAATTATCATATAATTCAGCATGGTAATCCCAATACTTATCCTGCTCTGCAGCACAATATGATGCTTCAGCTGCTTTAGTAGAACTTTTGTCAGTTGCATTATCATTTACTATATAATCTTTGAATATGAAATTGATTTTACCCGAATCTACAAAATTTTTCATAATTTGTTCACGTGTTTCATTATGGAATTTAGCACAAAATGTGCATTGATAATCTCCAAATTCAACCATCGTAATATTTGAAGATGTTCCCAATATCGGCACAAAATCAGCAACAGGGTTTAATAAATGAGAGGAGAATTGATTTATTAATCTTTGTTCATTATAAAAATTAAATGAGGTAAGCATTTCCTCATAAATTGGTAGATTACGATAATAATCAGTATGATTTGAAATTAATGAAATTACATATAGATTTGTTCCTTGAATTAGTCCGATATCTATCTGTTGAATTTTATTTTTATTTCCGTCCAAATATGAATATACAAGTTTATGGTTATCATCTTTAATATTTGAAATATGAGTTGATTCCATTAATGCAAAATTATCAAGTGTTTTAACAAATTCATCCAGAGTAGAATCAACTATAGACTTTATTGGTAGAGGATAACTAGGAAGAGGAATTATATTGATTTTTATTTTATTATTTGAATCACTTGCTGGAGCAAAAGTTACAGAATCGTTAGTTTCTGTAAATTTCCAGTTAGCAGGATAATCTATTTTGAGAAAGTTGTTTTCATAGGTAGAAAAATCATTAGCCATATCATCAGTGATTGATGGGATTTTCCATTCACCGTTAACAGAATTTTGAGAAATGGTCATAAAAAAAGTGCTTATAATGACAATTGATACAAGTCTATATTTTAACAATATCATCTTTATCAAACTAATTTGAATATATATTAAATTAGAAAATAGTTTTTGTTAAGTTATTTGTCATTAATTTTTTATTTAAAGAAGTAAAATTTAGTTTAAAGATTAATCAAAATTATAAATAGATAAATATACACCTAGTCCAAATCCATTTTCCTATAATCAATACCTAAAATTTAATACATAATCCAAAAATTATGAAAGTATAAACAATGCATTACAAGGATTGAGTATATTAAGTTAAAAGATGACTTCTTTTTAATTTAAACAATATAAATCATCATTCAGTTTAATTTTATCCTATATTTTCTTATTCTGGAGAGAGTCTCAATAATGAAATAGCATGATCATCAATCATATTACCTACACCAAGGTCTGTTTCTTTAATTATAATTTCCATATTTTCAATTTCATTATCAGTTAAATTGTAAGTAGATGATAAAATTTTTTTAACCTTATAGTCTTGTGGAACAATAGAATTAAGATCTGCTCTGGACAATACTTCTAAATTCTTATTTAAAAGAGATTTAGGAATTTTCAGAGTCGAATCACTTATTATTTGAAAAACAAATTTTTCTACCAAAGTTTCTTGTGGAAGGGAGTCAAGTGCATTAGCAGTATAAAAAACTTGAACGCTAATCGGTTCATTTGCAAAGCTTTCATTACTTGAATAAGCAATATTTATTTCGTTAGTTTGAAGTATTACGAAACCCTCAACTAGGTCAGTATCGTAAGGGTCTAAATTTGCTAAATTCTCTATGTCTTTGCATGTTAATCCAATTGAGTGATTCGGATCAATGGTCTTTATTATTGAACTGGTTGAGTTTCCATTATTAAATACAATATTCCAAAATAGGTTAATTGGATATTTCTGTTTATTATAAATACTTATATCAGTATCATAGTGTCCAGGCCTTAAAGGTCCTTCATCACCTCTAATCGAGCCACATACAAATTTAGCATTATATGTAAAAAAATTAGGTTTACTAATCAAAGGTTTTTTAGATGTAAGATTAAAATTATTTACAAATTTTATCGTAGAATTTGGATCATCAGTATTAATTTCAACCAACCTTGAAATTGTATTTGGTAAATAATTATTGTTACTCGCTTTTTGTGTAATAGTATAATTATTATTTGAAATATTTGATAAAGAAATAACTCCTATGGTTTTATTTGAATCCATCAAATCATTATCAGATATTTCGAGAAGGGTAGATTTTTGGAATGGATCAGGGACAATAAGAAATTTACCATCAGACAGAAGAGAACCATTAATTGAAACATTTTCTATATTTAATAACCTAGTAAAATTATTTGTAACGGCATAAGTTAAGTCAAATATTTCGTTTTCCAGATAGAGAAAGATGGAGAGTAAAAAAAATAGAATAAATATAACAGAAAGTTTCATAACATTCTATTAAAAAACAAATATATAATTTATACTTCTTTAGGTCAAAAAAGATTAAATATAATAAAATAAAATTAGCCTACTAAAGAATAAAGTGGATTATAAATAAAAAGATAAATTTGAATTTGAGAGAATTAGAATAATAAAAAAATTTATGTTAAAATTTTCTTGAATCTCCCTCTAAAAGGCCAGAACCTAAATGAATTCTATCAATATGTTTAGAGAGGTCCTCAGTATTGGTAAATATTGATTCACAATATGGACATCGGACTGATTTGTCAGACATAGGAAAATATTATTTAGTCTTCCTTATTAATTTAATTACG
>DASVFI010000239.1:0-14936 GCA_036380115.1 Nitrososphaeraceae archaeon
AAAAATATTGTGGCATACTACTAGCATTTTAAAGGCTAGGATAAAGATCTAATTAATCTAATCAATAAGAAAAATTGCAAGAATAGATCGAAAAAAATAAGCCACCAAAACAACAACTTAAATCACAACTACAACAACAAATACAAATACAAATACAAATACAAATACAATAAGAGATAATAATACAATAACAAATTCAACTATTGCTACTACTACTACTATAAATAATGATAATAATAAAAATGGAAAAAAAATATTTTAACGATACATTCAACCTTTTAAATAAAAAATAAAGAGATAATCCTTCTTTTAATATGATCCATATAATAATGCTATCTACAAAACGTGTAAAATTAAATATAGACATGGATATCGATATTCTAATCGACCTTCTAGCAAATAAGGATAAGATTAGAATAATTGTAGTAATAAAGAGTATATCTAAGGGTTTGTACGAAGAAGGAATTTCATTTCATATTAAAAAATTTAAATTTCACGTATAATATATCAATCAATCAATATTTTTTTAGATGCAGATTTTGATGAAGTTCAAGAAATTCAAGGTAGTCTTAACTCTTGAAATATGTAGTCTTTTGTTTAAAACTAAAAATAGATTATTCCACCATATCTTTGGATAGTTAGAATGTTGTTTCATAAGTTTATCATAACATTCTATATCTCCTTCCCGTTGTAATTCATGTGGAATAGTATCATTCCAAAACCATTCTGATAGTGTGCATAAATGATGTAATTACTATAAGAAAATGATTTTAAAGAATTTAATCACTTTATTAGATAATTTCTTTGTTTCCATTTAAATATTAACAATGCATTATCACTAACTTTTTGCTTTCTTGTTCTAGTGGTTTTAGTATATCTACAAGTTTTTTATTTACATATTCAAAGGTAAATCAGTTTCATATGATACACGATTCCTAAATTAATATAGTTTCTAAATGAATATCTTTTTTGTTACAAAGATAACAATGATTAGTATTATTGAATTTGTTTTTTACTAAAATAGTAGCAATCCAATAACATGATTCACAAAAGGCAAATTTACAATTGTATTTATCATAATAGTTTTTTTTAGTTACACTAATACTAGTTTGTTTATTAGACACTTTTTAATATCAACTCTTATGATGTAATATACAAAGTAACCTACGTTAACCTATTCACTAGATTGAATATAGAACTATATAAAAAATAGATTAATAAAAATTAACATCCATTAATAATTACTAAATTTATACAATTCTTCCTCAGTTAATTATAAAACTTCTTAATTTTAAAGAATAGTGAAATACATAATTGTAATATAGGATTAGTTATAATCAAAAAGAATCAAGAATAAAAATAAAAAACTATAATTTTCGTATAGATCAATATATTATCTATTATAATTGCTTATAATTTTCTATTAGGATATATAATTTACCTAACTTCTATCATAACATCAACCAGTCAATTCCAGAAAAGTAAAATTAATTGAATTGGCAAATTTTTTTTACTTTCTCTGGAAATTTATTAATCAATTAATTAATTATACCTACTCTAGAACGAACAGTTTTTTAATTTACTTTTTTGTATCGATACAATAATTTTATTCTCTAGATAGAGAATGAGAAATAGCGACTATTTAATAAATCTGTAATGTTTATACTTTCCACAATCATAGGTAGAATAGGCATATATTCACCAATCAACTATAACCTAAAGGCTCTTCTACTTTTTTAATAATGCATCGCCTAATTTGCCAATATACATATTAAAATCCGGTCGGGGATCAATTAACTTTAACTTTGACTTTAAAATTTGGAGTCAACTTTGCTTTGCTTTAATTTCCCCTTGAGGTATATCTCTTATACATTGACGAATAATTTTGCCCTCATCGAGTCATAAATCGATATAAATTATGATTACCTTAATTTAGCGTATGTCTTCAAACTTTTCATCTACACAAAAGATTCCTCAACAGGCTAGTGAACATAACAAACTAACAAAAGTTACATCCGGATATGTAGAGATTGATGAATTTAAAGATTCTGATACTCATAAAGGATATTTCTGTTATAACTGTGAATACTTTATAGAACCAGATCATTGTATGATTGTCACAGATGAGGGTCAAGATTTAAATGGTAATGTATCTAGCAAGATACTTCCTTATGCTGTATGCTCTTTATGGACCCCAAATGAGAAGGAGATCAAGTAATAGAAATGTCTGATGATAAAAATATAATTGAAAAAGCCTCAGATATTATTGGAAATGTTTCAAAATTTCAAAAACTAAGTAAACTGAAATCAGGTTATTTGGAACGTGAAGAATTTAAGGATTCTGACCTTCATAAAGGATTTTTCTGTTACAATTGTATTTATTGGATAGATACGACTGGGGGAAAGTGTATGATAGTAGATGATAAAGGACCAGATGTATTTGGGAATGTTTCGGATGTAATTTCACCACATGGCTGTTGTAATGGATATGAACCAGATTTTGACGAAATTAATGAGCAGAAAGAAGTAATTGTTAATGATGATAAAACCTCTTGATTGCTCCAAACGTAATAAATGATAATGCATTTCTACCCTATAGTATATAATTATTTTTATAGAAGACTTAAATTATAATTTACTAATTTTATTTGGAATTCCAAGTCAAAGCAGACATCTAAAACATTGATAATAATTTTTATTTCTATAGCAAAGTATTAGAAAATTTATAAGATTTCTATCAATGGGAATAGAATTAAGTATAAATTTAAATTTTACAATTTATAAAGTTGAGAAATCCTCAAATATTAGAATTTAAATTCTTTTTTTAACTAAACTACTTCTTCTTCCTCTACATCTTCTTCTTCCTCTTCTTCTTCATCTTCCTCTACTTCAAATTCTATCTCTTTTATATTGAACCCTTGATTTTCCATATTTCTTAATAACTCGGTCATCTTTTGAAATACGTCTGTTACATTTCTTTCGGTGGAGGTTAACTCCATTTCTATTTTGATCATATCATTAATTTCACGTTATGTTTTATTAAGATTATATAAGAAAACGCTACATGTTATTTGACTAACGTTTTCAAATTATTTTGTATTATAATTTAATATATTATACAAAAATTTTTTACCCTTTTAATATATATGGAAGTATCTTATACTTTTTTTATTTTACTATACGATATAAAAAACTAAGATATTTGTTAAAAAGTATACCAAGTTATGGCCTTCTAAAGCTTTGATTATTTTTAAATAATGAATACCATTGGTCAAAAACATTTGCATTAAATTTTACAAAGGTATCTAAAGTTTTAGTATAATTTTTAATACCATCACCTGCTACTTCCAAGACATTTGAAATAAATTTATTATTTATATTATTAAATTCTATTATATTATTGGTAATTTCATTTGATTGTCTGCCTAGTTGTTTTGTATAAGTAGTGCTTGAATTATAATCCATGGATTGGAACACTTGTTTCTGGAATCCAAGCGTTGCATTTATTATGTTTTTTGTAGCTTCGATATATTTCATTTGTAGATTTGATATTGCTTGAATGTAAGTAGGTTGCGATCTTGCAAATTCGTTGACAATTTTGGTGGTATCTTCTTTTATTGTATTGTAAAAATCATAGGAATTGGTATTTTGAGATTGATCAGTATAATTTTTACGGTTTTCTTCTTTTTCATTCGAATTAGGCATAGTTGTTCTATAATATTAGCTGTATCCAAACTATATATAATTTTGGTAGAAGGTGTGATATCAATTAAGCTCAACTATTATTTTAAATAGTGTTATTTAAGGAAACTTTATAATAATAATTTTAAATCTATTTTTTGGCAATAGATTAAATAATATATATATATACTATATACCTAGTAATTATGACATATGATTATGATGCTGGAACATTAAGATGTCACATCTGCGCTAGGGAATTTATATCTCGAGCAGAAGCAGAACAACATTACAAAGACGTTCACTCAAAAGAAATTACTTCGATCGGAGAATAGTCAATATATAATTATAAAATGAGTAATGTTCAATGCTTAATTCTTATTCGATCCGTATTTTAAAATATTGTCAAAGAATTAGAATAATGTCAGAAATGAACCTTAAACAAAAAAAGATATATAAATTTTTATTATATACTAATGATATATGAATGATATAATGTCTTATGAAGAAAATTATGCTATTCCTTTTGAAGAGTTGTTAAAAAAGTATCAAGAATTTTGGAAAAAGTTTACAAATATTCCAAAATATAGTCCATTATCTTTGATGGAAGAAAGTACTAATATTGGGAAGAATATACAAGATCTCTTAATAGTTTCTTCAAAGATGCAATATTTTACTGTTAATTATATATCCCAAATAACTAAAACATATTCAGAGGCATTAGATAAACTGCCATCGAACGCTATTAAATCTGATATAAAATCAGAACAGGATTTAAAGAAATATAGAAATATCCTTATTGGAACTCTAGAAGAGTCATTTACTCATTTGTTCCAGTCCAAAGAATTTGGAATGCTTGTTTCTGATATAATGAGTACTTATTCTGATTATAATAAATTGTTGAAAAATATAACTAATACATTCTTACTATCACTAAATTTGACTAATAAAGACGATATTGATGTTATTCTTAAAGAAATGCAAGAATTAAAACGTCAAGTACGAGATATAAGAAAAACTATGGATATTATAATAAGTGAAGATAAAAAAATTGCTAAATAATACCACTACTAATTCTGGAGAACAAGTAAAGCAACCAAGTCTATCTATTGTATCAGATAGATACAACGAAGAGATGTCAGAAAAGATAGAGAAATTTACTAAATTGTTCCAAAATCCTAGAGATATTGATGTAGGTAAAACAGCTCATGAAATAGTGAAAGAAACAAATCTTTATCGCTTATTACATTACAAACCAATTTTTAAAAAACCTTTGAAAACTCCTCTTTTAGTTGTATATGCATTGATAAATAAATCCTATATATTAGACTTACAAGATGATAAAAGTTGGGTTAAGAATCTTGTATCTCAAGGTTTTGATGTTTATCTCATTGATTGGAAGCCTCCTACATCCAATGACAAATATGTAAATTTTGACGATTATGTAAATGATTTTATAGATGATTGTGTTGATATTATTAGAAATAAAAATTCAATAGAAAAGATAACTTTACACGGTTATTGTATGGGTGCTACTATGTCTGCAATGTATACAACATTTTACCAACATAAAATTAGAAATCTGGTAACCTTGGCACCTGTAATTGATTCTAGCAAAGATACAACAGTAATAGGAAATTTTGGCAGAAATATGGCCGCAAATAAAATTATGGACTCTTTAGGAAATATGCCTCCGCAGTTACTTAACACTTGCTTTTCTGCTCTTAAACCGTTTAAACAAGGTATGAACAAATACTATGCTCTTTTAGAACACATTGATGACACCAAGTTTGTTGAAAATTTCTTAAGGGTAGAAAAATGGCTTTATGATATTCCTCCTATTACAGGTGAAGTATTTAAACAATGGATAAATGATATATATAAAAATAATCTGTTGATAAAAAATGAATTAAAATTGGGTAATAAGGTAGTAGATTTATCGAAAATACATATCCCTTTGTTAAATATAGTAGCTGAAGAAGACCATCTTGTTTCTCCCCAATGTAGTACTGCTTTAAACAATCTTGTCTCTAGTGCTGATAATAGATTAATGAAATTTCCAACGGGTCATGTTGGTTTAATTGCTAGTAGTTATTCTCAATTAAATGTACTCCCGCGAGTAGGAAAGTGGTTATTCTCACGATCTGATTAATAATAGTTTTAAATCACTTATTTTACTATTAGATTTATCATACCATAATTTGAAAGATGGTAATGATAATATAATTTAGAGTATAATGATAGTTATATTTAGTAAATTTTATTAACAAATTATTTTCTTTCTATTACTATAGTTTACAAAATGATTCCCTATGAGTTTATTTATTCCTTTACAAGTACTATCCTACATATTGATAAATCAATTCGTTGGATTGGTATAACTAATAAGGAAGGTTTAATTATTAATGAAAAATATCGCAAAGAGATTAGCCCTCTCCTCAATGAAGAAGAGAACGAAGAGTACGCTTCTAATGCAATTTCAAGACAAAGAACAAGAATAAAATTTGAACAAAAAATTGGGAAACTAATATATGCTTTTGGAAAATATGAAAAACTCAATAGAGCTACAATTCCTATTAATAGCAGTTACTTTTTGCTCTTAAGTATGGACCCTCAAGATGTTAATTTTGATCAAATAATTATGAATAAAATACTTCCTTTAATTATTGAAAACAAAGACCAATTTCTTTCCATATAAGCAATTTTTTTGTGTAGTTAGTTTAAAGTGACTTAAGTCCAATAGTAAAACAATAAACTTATAATTAATTTTTGTTATAATAATAATCGTATAATAAACATAATACCATAATTATGAATTTAAAAAAAATTTATTTAAACTGTTATAATCAAGTCATAAAATAGATGTCCAAATTGTAATATATATTAAATTGCTCAGTTTTTAATATCATTACAATTTAATAATTTCAAATCCTAGAAATTATAATTTGATTCCATATTCTCTTTTGTATTAGAGTTAAGTAGTAAAATAGGAATATTAGAGAGAGCAATAACTAATTATACTTCTTTTAATATAAAGGTTGTAGCATTAACAGTGTTAAGGCAAAAGATAATGATCATTGATGATGAAATTGATATTACAAATTTATTCAAAGAAATTTTAATAAATGCTGGATATCAAGTTGAAGATTTTAATGATCCTTTAAAGGCATTAGATGAATGCAAAACAAATCATGAAAAATACGTGTTAATTATTTCTGATGTTAGAATGCCTAAGATGTCAGGAATAGAATTGGTAAAACAAATATCTGAAATTGATAATGATATAAAAGTGATTCTAATGACTGCTTTTGATGTTACGGGCGAAGAATTAAAAGAAATAAAAATCGAAAAATTTTTGAACAAACCAATTTATATAAAGAAATTGGTTGATATAGTTAAAATGTCTCTATCAGAATAATAATTATTAGTTTTTATATTTGCAATAGTGAATTAAGTTAATTTAAATTCTGATTCTAACATTTTATTCTTTAAAAATGAATCAATATTCCTTATAACATTTGGGTTTTTTTCAAGGTAGGCCTCCATTCTTTTGTCACTATATTTTACATTAGAATAAGTTATTGTTACTTTTTGAGGATTATACTTATATTCAATGGTGATGAAGCCAGAAAGAATTTTTCCTTCACTTGGAAATTTTATTGCAATTAAATCATAAAGTTTAATTGAATTAGATTGAAAGGGAGTAGTTTTTTTATTATTCTTTTTATTACTTTTAATATTAGATACTAGTTTTGTGTGTATCTCAGTCTCTTTTTCTTGATTTAAAGAATTATTATTATCTTTAAAGCAAGTTGCATCAAATGGCATAGCTTATTATTATATAACCAAATAAACTATTTAACAAATAGGATCAATTTTTCTTATAGCAAAAATAATAGTAATAATGCTTAATTTATTGACATTTAATTTATACAAATATATTTTTGGCCTTAATATTTTACTACCTTAATTAAAGAGATTTTTTCAAAGAAAATATCAATAGGAATTAACATTCTTACATTGATAAAAGAAATAAACAGCTACAATATAACCTATATTAGTCAATTATTCTTCTTTTCCATCTAATTAAATCTAATCCCTAAAATTACTACTCTCTCACCCTCCAATTATAATAATGATATTGATTTTTGACAAAAACTTGGGAAATTCAAAAAGCCAATTAGATCATTCAGTGAAAAAACTTTACTTATTTTACATTTAGCTTGGGAAAATTGACAATACCAAAATATATGTCGAAAAAGTAGAATATAAAAAAGATAGTTTATGGATATATTTATATAAAAGAATTGTGGTACAAGAATCTTGTTTATAAATCATTGTTGTTTTATTTTGCCAATGAATATACATAGACTACATTTCCTAATGTCTTTGCTATGGTAATTAGCATTCAAAAGCATGGTCAACACGTTGATTTTTGTAATTATTAGGATTTTATATTTTTACCCATAGCGATATATACCGTTTTCAAATACTATGATATATTAAAATCAATAAAATATAATTATCCTATCATATGTATAAATTGATAATACTTTTAAAACTTGACTATTACCTGTAATCTATTATTCAAACAGTTAAATTTTATATTGTATAGCATTACTTATGGAAACAGATAAAAATAATGTAGTTATTGAAGATTGGCAATCCATTGTTAATAAACCCGTTTACTCTAGCAATGGTAAGGATATTGGAGTTGTTCGTTCTGTGCAACAAGAATTTTTTATCTCTTCCTATGGACCAATAACACATGATCAATATCTTATACCAAAAACTTCAATTCAAACTATTAAGAACGGAATAATTTATATAAATGAAGATTCTGATTATGTAGAAAAGAACTTTAAATTTGAATAAGAGGTAATTTAAAATGAAAAATGAAAAAGTAATTAATTCCTCATCCTCCTCTAGTGAGGTTACAACAGCTACAGAACAACTTAAAGGTTCATACCAAAAATTCTTAAATGATTCAGCTAAATTATTTCCAAAAGTCGATCAAAAATTATTATTAGATATATTACAGTTTGAAACTAATTATAAGGATTGGGAGGGAAGTGTTTTACTTAAAATAGTATATGATTCAAATGCTAATGTTGATACAGAACAAAAGAAAGAGGTAATCTTCCAAAGATATCAAAAGATGCCAGATATAGTAGAAGAAGATCGCACATTGAGAGTTAAAGTTATAAGAATGTATATTAACGAATTGGAAAAATTATTAAATAGTGATAAAGATATTGTATATCTTTATGGATCAGCTTCATTATCTCCTACAGATTCTTATTCAGATTCAGCTTAAATAATTTTCCAATTAATTTTTAATTTTTATAAAATATTTGTTTTTATTATTGTTTTAAAAATAAGAGATGAAATAAGATTTAATAGATATTAATTGCAATTCCATAATATGATTGAAATAATATTGTCTGTATAGTTTTACAAATAGAAACTTCATTCCATAACAAAATAAGTTCTTATTATTTTAATTTGGTAACCAATGAAATAATGTCTATTAAATAAAAAAATATTTCAAATATTTAAGTTATAAATAAAAAGTTAATTGAACAGAAAGAAATTAACAATATGAATATTGACAATTGAAATATTTTCCAATATGTTCCTAAAACAGATAGATAAAAATATAAGTCATAGTTGGCGTTCAATGCATATTATTATGAATCAATTTTATAAAAAATTTAGGAAATTCTATGAAATAAAGGTTTACTAAGATTCATCCGAAAATACTTTTCTTCCTATTAAATGTCTTTACTACATATAACTACTATATATAATAATGAACAATAACGAATAATGACAAATAGTAATAATACTGATGAGAGAGAATTTGAAGAAGGCGCTGCAGGAACTCAAAAAGGGAGAAAGAGTGACCCTTTAACAGAATATAGTGACAAAGAAGCTATGACTCCTGCAAAAATAAAGGAGCATGAACCGACTGCAGTAAGTAGAGATCCTAATGATCAGAAAATAGTAGAACCTGGCCAAACAGGTACAAATACTGAAGAAGCAAAAGAAGCATTAAGAAAAAAAGGAATGACAAAAGTTTCAGACGATCAATAACAACCTTTTTTTTTATTTTTATTACATTCAATAATAAAAGTTAATTAATTATTTATTATTTAATATGTTTCTTTGAATAAGACCTAATTTTTAATTAATAATGCGTAGTTTTATATAATTTAAAAAAAAGGATTAATTATTGATTATCGAATTTAATAATTGTTATCTATTCACTACTTATTTTTAGACTACATTCAGTCGTTTTTTCTTCCGCCACTATGAGAGGCTTTTCCACCTTGTCGTGCTACTCTTTCTCTCGTCGCATCATCCGTAGCTTGTAGTCCTCTTTCATCATGAGGAGCTTTTCCACCTGCTCGTGCTACTCTTTCTCTTGTTTTTTCATCGGCAGATGCCAATCCTCTATTGCTATTTTTTTGATTATCTTTAGCCATTACTTTTTGTTAAGCGATAATTTATTAAAAGATTATAGATAAATTATAAAATTCCTCCTAAGTTTATTATATCAAAAATTAAAAACGTAATGTAATTTATTAATTAATATTGTTATTGATCTAGAATTTTCTATTAAACTGATTTATTAAATACAGTACAATACATTTTGTGACGTCCACGGGAAAAACAAATGATGATACAATTTTTACTAATTTAACTGGTTTTCATATTAGCAAGGAGAAAGATAATGATAGATTAATGACACTCAGTATTGGACCTCAACATCCGGGAGCAGGACATATGCGTATAATAATCGTAGTTGATGGAGATATTATAGTTGATGCTGATCCAGATGTGGGATATGTTCATAGAGGAGAAGAAAAAATGTCAGAATATCGAACTTGGGTCCAAAATGTTCCTCATACTGAAAGGCCAGTAATTCACGATTCCAGTAATATATTATTTGCTTATTGTTTAGCTGTAGAGGAATTATTAGATGTAAAAGTTCCACCACGAGGAGAATATCTTAGGGTAATTATGGCAGAATTAGATAGGATTCATTACACCTTATATTGGTTAGCTATATTGGGAATTTTTATAGGTCATTCCACAATGTTTATGTGGCCAACAAAAGATAGAGAATTTTTTGTTGATTTGGCAGATATGATATCTGGTGAAAGAATAACTCATGCTTGGCTTATTCCTGGAGGAGTAAGAGGTGATTTACCCGAGGCTTTTCTTTCGAAAGCCCCTAAATTCCTTGATTATTTTGAAAAAAGACTTGACGAATATGATAAAATATTTTATGATAATCCTCTATTTCGCCAAAGAAGTGAAAATGTGGGAGTTTTAAGGAAAATTGATGCAATAGATTTGGGAACAACAGGTTCAGTCGTAAGAGCTTCTGGTGTGAATCATGATGTTAGAAAAAGATCACCCTATGGAGTTTACGACCATCTTGATTTTAATGTCAATACCATGAAAAGTGGAGATTCTTTTGCAAGGAGTATTTTGCCAATTTATGATATTAGAGAGAGTATCAAAATTATTCGTCAATGTATAAGAGATTTACCTCAAGGGGAAATTAAAGCAAAATTGACTCCCAATTTTAAAGCAAAAAAAGGAGAATCATTTTCGAGAGTTGAATCTGGAAGAGGAGAACTTAATCATTATATTGTAAGTGATGGAGCACAAAAAGCATATCGTCATAGTATTAGTCCACCTTCATTAAAAAATTTACCAGCCTTGCCATTTCTCTTGAGAGGTGCTACAATAGCAGATCTTCCTCTTATTTACTGGAGTTTAAATATTTGGCCAATTGAGATAGAAAGATAAAGCCTAGAAAATAGAAAAAATTAGAAAGAATATACCTAAATCCTATTATAAGTTGAATGTACTTTTATAATATGAGTAATAATATTTCATTGACTAAAAATATAAAGTCAAAGTTAAAGTTAATTGATCCCCGACCGGATTTTAATATGTATATTGGCAAATTAGGCGATGCATTATTAAAAAAAGTAGAAGAGCCTTTAGGTTATGCAATAAATTGGGGAAGGCTTTATTCTTTATGGCCTGTTCATCTTGAAACTGGATGTTGTAGTGTAGAATTAGGTGCAGCATCTAGCCCTCGTTATGATTTGGAAAGATTTGGAGTCTTAGAAGCATTTGGTTCTCTGAGACAATGTGATCTTGTGATTGTCTTAGGCACTGTCAATCGAAAGATGGCTCCAAGATTAAGATTAGTCTATGATCAAATGCCTAATCCCAAATATGTTATTGCAATGGGCGCATGTTCTATAACAGGAGGATTATATTTTGATTCATATAATGTTCTTCCAGGTGTTGATGGCGTAGTTCCAGTAGATGTTTATGTACCTGGATGTCCTCCTAGACCAGAAACCTTGATACAAGGCATTATGTTACTACAAGAAAAAATAAAACGACAAGGAATATAGTGATCAAAAATCTAATATTTGTTTTTTAAAAACCATTGTATGACAACGTTTAAACAAATTTTAAGATATATCTAATGTTATAACGGAGTAGTTTAAACATACTTAATGCTAATATTCTCAAAACAATTAATTTAAATTTTTTATATATAAATAGTTAAATTAAGTCTATGGCGAAAAAACTAAAGTTTAAATCTTCAATAACAATGAATGGAATTGAGTTTTAATAGAAAAAATTTTTGAGTATTTTGAATCTATTATAAAATTTTGTATTTATAATAAAAGTACTTTGTTTATCTGTGTATTTTAGTAACCTTCTATCATTTCAAAGGTAACAATGGCGAAAAGGAATTTTCATTAATATATAAGAAAAAATTAGGAATACATAACTGCATCTTGTTTTACTTCTGGAGGTAAGTGCGATTGTTCTTGTTGTAATTTAATAGAACGAATTAAGTTACTTAATTGATCTTTTATAAATTGTCCTTCTTTTCTTAATTCTGTTGTGTCTATTTTTAAATTATCATTACCAATCGTATTTTCTAATAATTCAATTGTTATTGCAGCTCCCTCTGGATCTGGAATTCCGGTCTGAGTTGGAATATATATTACTGAACAAGAAATATTATGAGATAAACATGATGATAATAAACCTCCTGCAATACCTCCAATAAAAGTACTTGACCCTTCTATTAGAGAATGAATATTTAAATTCTTTTTTCTATTATCAGAATGAATAATTTTACCTTCACCACTAGATAAAATAATTGGGTTTCTTTCGGCATTGAATATTTGCTGTGCATTAATATCAGTGTTAGAAACTCTTTGAATAGCCATTCCTTCTATTACAAAAACCTCACTAACACCTATATCCTCTACCCATTTAGCAAGAGCATCAACAACTGAATGCATTCCATGAACCATTATAGGTGCTTCACATACTAATGCACAAATCGTTCCTTCTAGATTAGAATATATCCTAAAAGGATGACGTAATTTCCCATCCATAAAAATAACACCGGGAACTATAAATTCTGATTCGAAACAAATAATTTGATGCATTTCTAACTTTTTAATAATATAATTAATACTAATTGAACCAACCAAACCGGGGCCAGGAAATCCTGCGATAAGTATAGGATTACGTAGTTTTATTGTGTTTGGTAATGAAAATAAAGAAGTTTTTCCATCATAAGAAGAAAATTTCGTATGTTTTACCAATAAAATTTCTCTAAATAAAAGTAGATAACATACTATTTAAGTAGACAAAAATCTTGGGCTATCTAGTGTATGGTATTCCAATAATATATTAAGCTAGTATTTCAAATTAGAATTAAAAGCTAAACTATATTATCTATTAAGAAATATTTGACTAGATTAATTTCATCAATTAAAATATGCTATTTGATTCATGGTATAAGTAGTAGAAGGAATCAGAATTAAGAAAAAATAAAATTTAGCTTTCTTTATTCATGATTAAGAATTAAGAAGCATTTCCATTTCTTCTTTTGTAGGTTCATTCTCTCTCTCAAACTTAGATGAAGCAAGAGTCGAAGAAAGATTTAACCATAACGTACTACCATCATATTTTATTATGTATTTCTTTGGAATGTAATAGATGTGAATTTTAACTACTCCTTCTCTTACTACAATAAATTCGTCTCCGACTCTATCAACATCTCCGAGGTCTAAATCATCCGTTGTTCTTACGTGTTTATGAATTATTTCTTCCCATGGAATTTTTAACTCACTATCCATTGAGGAAGTTTGTATCTCTAACCCTGGCTCTTTTGCCATAAAGGGGATAAGTTCATAAGATTTATCTTTTTCTATGTCTTGTAATTCTGATTCAAGAGGTGGAGAATCTCTTTGATAATTTTGCTTTATTTGATCTTTATCTAATGATGAATAAACAGTATCACCATCATATTCATGTAAATACTTTTTTGGTACAAAATAATGTTTTTTACTTATTACTCCGTCTTCTACTTCAACAAAATAATCCCCTACACTTTTTATTTTACCTATTTCTTCTTTATCTGATGTTTTTACTTCCTTGCCCATAACTTCATCCCAACTCATTTTAGGACTTTCACCTACAATAGATTCTTCGTTATCCTTTTGTTTACCTTCACCTTCACCAGATGACTCTTTAGAAGATTCTCTGTTATCTCTTTGTTTATCTTCACCTTCACTAGTTGACTCTTGATGTTCTATATCTTCTCCAGCTAATGCCTTAGCAGAGGCCATTCCTCCAGCATTATCTGTATCTGTCTCTTTTCCTCTTCCCGCATTGTTGGAAGATTCTCTGTTATCTCTTTGTTTATCTTCACCTTCACTAGACGACAATTTTCTCAAATGTAAAGTATACAACATATAATTTATTAGTTTTTATTAAGTTAAAAGTATGGAAACAAATCAGTATTCTTTATATTTCATGTTGATCAAATAAATAATATGGAGAAGGAAGGGGATATTTCTGGTCCTTCAATTTTATGGGGTGAAATGAAGGATAAAAAAGTTAAATCTGTTGATGGAGAAAAGATGGGAAAAATTGAAAAAATATCACAGAATCATATTATGATTGAAGAAGGACTAATTAAAAAGAAAAAATTTTGGATACCCAAATTTTTAGCAGATGTATACGATGGCAAATTTTTATGGTTAGACATAAAGAAAGAGGAGATTAAACAAAGATATTATTATGACCGAGAACCAGAAGAATCTCAATATGATTTAGATAGAAGTGAATTTAATACTAAATACGGTAAAAATAAAAGCAACTCTGCAAATGAAAAAATACGTTTAAAA
>DASVFI010000240.1:0-2502 GCA_036380115.1 Nitrososphaeraceae archaeon
AGGATCTACGTCCTGATACTAAAGATGTTGTCTATAAATTATTGAATCAATTGGAAGATCCATTATCAAAAGAAAAACTAATGAAAATAATTGGCCCAGAACAAATGGAAAAGTTATTGAATAAGATTAAAAATCGAGACGAATTGAATGAAAATGAGAAAGAGGATCTGAAAAATATTTTCAAGGATTCTTTAACCTTTGATTAAGGAAATATCTGGACATTACACTTGACCGTAGAAAGAAAAGATTAGACTATTACATTAAGTTTTTATTTTTATTTTTATTTTTATTTTTATTTTACAAAAATAAAGAACATTATTTTTAATATTAATTTGGATATTATTTAATTTATATATATTTTAAAGTACACTAATAAGACATGAGTGAAAAAACTGGATTAGATAATATAACTTATGATATATTGTCTTCTTTAGGTAAGGATGCTGAGTTTTTATACGATACAGTTGATAAATATATTCGTGACGCAGAAAATGCTAATACACCTGAGTTGGTAGAATTATGGAAAACTATTAGAAATGAGCGTCAAAAGCATGTAGACATGCTAAAAGATGCTTTAGAAAAGAGGTTTACAACTACTAAAACTACCTCTTAAGAGAAAATTAATCTTTATTTACTAAGTTTTTTTTGATCAATCTTTTTATCTTGTTAATTTATTATTTAATTTGTGATTTATTAGCCAATATTGTTAAAGAGAATCAACAATCTTTTATTGTACCTGTTTTTACTATTATTTGCTACTTCTTTATTGTCACAGTTTGGATTCACGGGTGTTATTGTAGCCTCTGACACCCATTTCTAAAAAGCAACATATATACGGGGAATTTTTATGATAGAGGTTGTTATTATATTACAGGATTCAACAATTTTGTTTCTAATGCCTTAGATATAAATACTATAATTTGAATTGTTTTATAATATAAAATACATTTAAAGTAAATGAGTAATATCGATGCTTCAGAAGATAATATAGAATCCCCCTCAACATATGTAGGAGATGCATATAAAGACTATCGAAAAAATGAGAAAAGAAAAAGAGAAGAAAAAGAAGGAGAAGATGTAAAATCTAACTAGAAAGTATTGTAATCTTACATCTTTAAGATTTATTCCAATGTATTTATTTTTTATTTAATTGTAGTACTTAGTTTTTGTTTGAAGTTGTTTCAAATTCTTTATTTTCGTATTGACTCAAATTATTTGCATTTCTAATCCTTTCTATTTTTACTTTCGTTTTTTTAGATCATAGATAATAAGTAGTAACTGATGCAAACGATGCAAAAATAAAAAGAATAATGGACCATTAATTCATAACTATATCGGCAGACATAATTTCTTTTTTTATAATTTAATTTTTTTAGTTTGATTATGACCGTTTTTCATACATATTTAATATCTATCGTTTCCTTCCTCTTTGCTCTCTTTTATATCTTCTTTATCTTTATCTTCATTAACTTTCCTATTTTTTTCTCGGTCTTGACGAGGCATATCTGACGTAGTCAACGTTGTTTCTTCTTTAGCTTGATAATCGTCTACATTCACTTCATTATTAGCAGATTCTTTTATTTTATCATCATACAAATTAAGATATTAACAGTTTTCTAATTTAAATTCTTATTGTTTTCTTTATCAAAAATAATAAGTTGAAGATATGTAGCAATGATAGATGTGTTTTGTATTTCTTTTTAATCATCTTCTTAGCACGGAGAATTCGTTCTGGTTTTGAGCATAATAGAGACTTGTCAAATGACCTTAAACAGAAAAATTCAGATGTCTAGTTACATTACAAGGCCAATGACTCTCTATGAAGCGTCCAGACTTTGAATTAGACAATTTATGCAAATCTTTTGAAAATAGGAATAATAAAAATTAAACGAAATCATCAAGGATTCATCCAAACCTTTATTGTCAATCTCAGTTGAAGAAAGTCAAAAATAGAGTGTAAACACCATTTAACGGTAGTTGATAAAGGCGAAGATCAATATTATGTAAATGGAGCACATTCCTGCTAGTAGCAAATTCTTCATCTGTATAGTAAAATTAATTTGTATCAAAACTATTTATTTCATTGTATTTATTATATTTTTTTATGAAACATTTTTTTGTTTGTAAAAACATAACCAGCTATTCAAAAATTAGTAAATTATCTCTTTCTTATTCTATTTTAGTTTTGAGTATGTTATTTTTGATAGACAATGTCTCTTCAAGTGAAGCTCAAAAAATGAAAGACGTTGAAATTATCATCAATCAGGTAAATAATGGAACTTATTTGTTGGTAGGTAAAGGAGGAAATATAGGATTACCAGTTGGTGATGATGGAGTATTATTAATAGATTCACAATTTGAACAATTGACTGATAAAATCCTTTCTTCAATTAATAAAATTACTGATAAACCTTTGAGATTTGTTATTAATACTCATTGGCATCAAGATCATACTAGTGGTAATGAAAATTTAGTTAATAAGGGAGCAATTGTAATAGCTCA
>DASVFI010000241.1:0-44854 GCA_036380115.1 Nitrososphaeraceae archaeon
TCTAGTAGTTGAAAAGAATAAATGTAAATAGATGAGGTCACAAGTGCGTAATGATCTAGATATTTAATTGTATAACTCATAGCGTTTTATAAAGATAATAGAATATTATATTTGAAGGAAATAATAATTTGAATGGATTATTAGATTAAGTTTTCAAAATAAACCATTAACAAGTCTTAAGTTGTTTTATAGTAGTATTTTGGTATAAACTGTATTTAGTTTAATCTTTGTATTTTAGTAGCAAATGATATATGCAGTCTATTAAATAGTAACCAGTTCTGCAAAAAATTTTATTATTTGATTATAACCAATATAAGAGTACATTGCGGATCTTATTGCTAACTTTTTTTCATTATTTTAGAGATATTTAAATCTACTTAAGAGACCTTTTTCTATAATTCATCTGAATTTCTCAATTTTAATTAAATTATCTATTTTTTAACTTTATTTCTACAATAATTTGTAACATTTAATAAGAATATTTCCCTATTAATAAATAATGGGCGGCTCAAATTTTATCTCAATGATAAAAGAGAAATTAGGAAAACGAAAAAAGAAAGTAGATGGAAAAGACAAAAATGATCATGAAGTGTCTCAAAGTCCTTAACTCTTTTTGTAAATCCAAAGATGAATGTTTATTCATAGGAAATATATCTTTAAAATTGGTTATCCATAATAACAAAATATTATTATAGTTAGATATAATTATCAATGGAAAGGGTAGTTCTATCCTATATTCATCTTATATCTTTATTACTATGAATTTCTAATTATTATACACTATGGCTATATCTATCAAAGACAATGAGTCTTTAAAGAAGAAAGAGTCTTCATTAGGAAATGCACTAAAAGGTACAGGTATTTTTATTGGTATCTTTATTGTAGTTTATATAGTTATAACAGTTGCTACTGGAGGATTTCTAACATAAACCTCTTTTTTTTTAATAAAAACGATAATACAATCTTAAATTAATATAATAATATCCAAAAATATCTTTAAAAGTAAACTAAATTAAACTAAAATATAGAGTAATGTTATATTCTTTCATTAAATTCAATTCCTAATATTTCAACATTTATTCATAATTAAAAAGTTTTAGACTAGAGATTGAAAAACATTTATTTCAAATAGGTTAGATGGAAATAAGTTTACTTAAATCGTAAGCTAAAAAATAAATTCGAAAATTTGGTAATAGTCTTCAAAAATGTTTAATTTATCTTATTTTACCTTAAAAGAGAGATAAAAATACCATACTAAAGTACAAAAGTACTAAGTGTTAAACATATAATCAAGGCACAAGATAAACAATAAAACTAGATGCTACAATTCCAATAACAATCAATGCTGTTATAATAATACCCTTTTTTGTAACTTTTTTTTTAGCTTCTGTATTCCTATTCAAACTAATTAATGTAAAAGATTTATGTATTTATTTTTTTTTAATTCTAAAATAGAAATATGTATTTTATTAATATTTAGGTTTTTTTCTTAATCTTCTTTCTACTTTTGCTTCCTTTTTACTACGAGATCGCTTCTCACTATAAGCATGAGTCCTTTTAAATGCCTTTTTCATCTTTTTAAAATGTTATAATTCTAATAAATACTTATTTTTTATAAGTATAATATTCAAATTGATAAATGACCATAATCAAATTGATGTGCCTTTATTTTTATATTTCATTTCGATTGCTATTTTTATCTATCAAAGCTGTCTAACCTTTTTATAAGACACACAATAATTTATGTTGTGAATAATGTCTGTATTTTAGGAGCTGGTAGTACTAAATATGGTAGGCTCAATGAAAGCATTATAGAAATAGCTCTTAATGCATCCGTCGATGCAATTGAATCTGCAGGAATTTCTCCTCGTGATATTCAAGCTGGTTATATTTCAAATGTTTTTGGTGTAGCAGATAAACAAGTACATATGGCTCCCGTTATTATGAGTAATTTAGGCATATCACATGTTCCTGGATTGACTATTGAATCAGCATGTGGTTCAGGATCAGTAATGTTTAGGGAAGCATATGCAAATGTTCGTGCTGGTTTTTATGATTGTGTTTTGGCTTTAGGTGTAGAAAAAGTAACTCATACTGGAACAAATCAAAGTACAACTCTTTTCTCCTATTGTTCAGACGTCTTTTACGAGGGTGGTAATGGGGCTACTTTTCCAGGTTTGTTTGCATCAATTGCAAGATCTTATATGACCAAGTATAAAGCAGATGAAGAAGATCTAGCAAATGTAGCAGTAAAAAACCATGAAAATGGTTTACTAAATCCTAAGGCTCACGTACGTAAAAAAATTACTGTTGATGATGTTCTTAATTCACCTGTCGTTGCCTCTCCATTAAAACTATATGATTGTTGCCCTTTTTCAGATGGCGCATCTGCAGTCATTCTGTGTAATGAAGAATTTGCAAAGAAAAGTGGTAAACCGTATGTTGAAGTTATTGGATCAGGAAGAGGTGGCTCTCCTGCTGCTGTTCAAGGTAGAAAAGATATCGATACTATCCCAAGTACTATTATTGCTGCTAATCAAGCCTATAAAATGGCTGGAATAACTCCAGCAGACATAGATTTTGCGGAAGTTCATGATTGCTTTACGATAGCTGAGATAATAGATATAGAAGATCTAGGCTTTTTTCCGAAAGGGAAAGCCGCTAAAGCAATTAGAGAAGGTGAAACCTCTAGAAAAGGAAAGATTCCCATTAACCCATCTGGGGGATTAAAGTCAAAGGGTCATCCTATTGGAGCGACCGGAATAGGACAAATCGTTGAAGTTTTTGAACAATTTACTGGAAAAGCTGAAGAAAGAACAATTAAAGATGCCCAAATTGCTTTAACTCATAATTTTGGTGCAACAGGAGCAAGCGCTGCAGTGCATATCTTTAAAAAGGTGAATTAGCATTACACTGAGCAATCCTATAATCACAGGAGTAAGAGAAAAATTTATCGCTTCTGCACATAAATCTAAAATCTTAGCAAGGAAATGTGATGATTGTGGAACCGTAATTCTGGAAACAGTTCTCTATTGTGAAAAATGTCAAGGCAATAAATTTACTATAATAGAATATGATGGTATAGGGGTTGTAAATACTTTTACTATTCATACTGTTCCTCCAGAGGGATTTGAGGATGTAGATAGTTATGCATGGGTAATATTTACTCTAGATAATGTTCCGCTTCGAGTATCTGGATTCCTTCCAGGAATTAAACTTCCCGCAGATCTTCCTATTGGATCAAGAGTTAGAGTAAGTGGATTTGACAAAAAACATGGATTGCTTTTGACAAAATTTAACCGCAATGATTAACTTCTTTTATAATTATTATTACAATTAACTAAGCTTTCGAAAATCAATTTGTCTAGATAGATTAACTCTAACCTTAACATTCTAAAACTTTCTTTGAAACATATGGAAAAGTATCCTCAGTTAAAATTAAAACTTGATAATGCAAACACTGTTGTTAACAATCAACTTGCAAAACTGAGGATGCTTGATAATAGATTTACTACTTTGGATACTGATTTACGTAATAAAGTAATTGTAAATATAAAAAATGGTGATAATCTACGTGCAAAAGCGCTAGCAAACGAATTAGCAAATATTAGAAAAATTAAAAATACAACTCAAAAACTATTATTGAGTTTAGAAGTAATAGTAATAAGATTTTCTACAATATCTGAGTTTGCTGAAGTTCTTGATACTATAAATCCAATGATTGAGACTATTAAGGAAGTTAAAGATGATATAAGAAACACCGTTCCTATGGCAACTAATATTATTTCTGAAATGTCAACATTGACATCAGATGTATTGATACAGTCTAATACGAATTTGAATTTTGATCCTATTTCTGTTCCTGTTAATTCTGATGCAATAGAAATCCTTAATGAAGTCCAAAATATAATGGAAGAAGAAACAAAGTTAAAGCTACCAGATATACCTAATAGCATTCCCAATAAAAATAAATCCTCTATTAACAACAAAGAAATTTCTAAAGAAAAATCAAAAGTACTTTTAGAAGCTTAATTATCTATCTTGATGAGAATCCATTACATTGTTTGTATAAAAAACTTTACAAAGCAGTTTTAATTACTTGTTATTCATAACCGGTGCAATGGAGCGAGTACAATCACAAATAATTAATAAACCTGGATCCAAACGCGGAAGTATATTGGAATCCGCCTCGCGACGGGTCAGAATGATTTTTTCTGTTATGGCGAGTCCAAATCGTATAGATATTCTTAGAATTCTTTATTCTAAAGGTCCTTTAACTTATTCTGAATTAAAATCACTTGCTGGATTCAAGTCTAAAAAAGAATCAGGAAAATTTGCATATCATTTAAGGAAGTTACTTCGTCAATCATTGGTTTCTCTTAATAAAGCAGAAAGACGATATACAATTACTAATTTAGGGAAGTTAGTATTAAGTCTGGCTCGACAAATAGAAGAAAGATCTATTGTTGAAAGTGGTAAATTATATGTTCGAACTACAAAACCATCAATTGAAGAATTTGATTCTAATAAAATAATTCAATCACTAGTGAGAGAAGCTAATATGCCTTTAGAACTTGCTCATAAAATAACAGAAGAAGTTGAAAATAAAATTTACAAACTACAAACATCTTACCTTACTTCTTCACTAATAAGGGAAACTACCAATTCAATATTAATTGATCACGGATATGATGAATATAGAACAAAACTTGCTAGATTGGGACTTCCTCCCTCTGATATGATATCTCTTATTCATGAAACGAGTACTAGCGATATGGAAATTCCCGATCTTGTTGTGAAGACATCTCAATCTATTTTTACTGAATATCTTTTACACAATTCTTTACCAAAGGATATTGTTGATCTGCATTTAACCGGTGAGATTAATATAGGAAAAAGTGGTTTTTGGAATATAGTTCCTGATGTCGTATTTATCAATATGTCATCAATTTTAGAGATTTTCAAAGATATTAAAGGACGATATCTAACAGTATCTAGAATATTTCATTCAAATAATTTCCAAACTCCTGAATCTGTTGTTGCAATCATTTTTTCTTTGTTAAGTCGAGAAGCATCAAGAGAAGTTGTTATTGAAGGATTTCTAGATTTTATACAGGAAAAAAGCGAAACGGGGACAATTATGAAAGATAGCATAGCAAACCTCTTCTCTTTGACCTCTACTATTTCATCTTATGGATGCTTTTCTCCTCATATCACACTGTCAATTAATTTAGGTAATTATGACGTGTCAATTATAAATTCATTATTGGAAGGATATCACAAATATATCATAAGTACACCTCTTCCTACTATTGCTCTTTCACTTGTTTATGATGATCTTTTTAGTCTGGATCCTTTCACAGATAAACTAATACAACTTACCAAAGCAGGAGGTATAATATCATTTTCAAAAGATAAGATTCGCGGACGACATGGCTTATGTAAATCTAAAGGAATTCCTACTAAAAGTACGGTTGTGACATTACAATCTTTATCAATTAATCTTCCAAGAATAGCATATCAATCAAATAAAGATGAAACATATTTTAGAGCAAGACTTGCATTATTATTAAAACCTCTGCTTTCTATAATCTCTCAACGATTTCTCTCCATTTCTGACCTAATTCAAAAAGGGACAATTCCTATAGTAAGTCAGACAACATCTAGTTTACAATTGGGAAAACTTGAAGCTATGGTTAACCTCGTGGGTATCCAGGAAGCTGTTTATGATATTTTGGGATACAGTCAGGAAAATAATGGCAATGAGATAATAAAAAAAATAATTCACACTGCTGTTGATATAATCAATGAACAAAGAAAAGAAAATCAAGAAAATGCAGAAATTGGAATTACAATGCTAAAAGACGAAAGTGCAAATAGATTCAAAGACTTAGATAATGAGAAATATGGAAAATCAATAACAATAAACAATGACCAAAATATGATATCTTACTCTCAAGGATTGAAGATTGATGGTAGAGATATTTTTTCTAATTCTTTGGATTTGGATTCTATAATACAATATTATTCATCCATTGAGAATATTTTAAAGGGAGTCTCTATTGATATCGATATCACCAATATTGCTGATATTGAAGATATAAAAAAGGTTTTAAAATCTTCTTCTAATCTTCCATTCTTTCATCTAACTCTTAATTTCTCATTATGTAACGTTTGTGGAGAACGTTTTGATATTCCGAATTTAAAAATCTGTCAAAAATGTGATTCTTGTAAAATTTCTTCAATCTATACCTAATTTTTGTCCTATTTTTTAAATTCATATTTAGGCATATTATTATTAAGAATAAAATATCTTTCTTTTGGCTTCTTGTGTATTATTTTCAAGAATCAATTTCTCGCTCTAATTTAATAATTTAATTTCACGTTATATTATTTATTCTAAATTATTTATTTATAACAGATAACTTAATTGTAAAAATTTAAAAACTTTGAATATAATTTCTGAAACTTCAAATGCTAAAGTTATAAATGGGGTTAATATCCAAGTACATTCTTTTGATTGGTGTTATTTTCTTAAGACCTCTTAAGAACAAACAAATAATTTTCTTATATTTACTTCTAATATATATAATATATATATATAAAATATAGAATTATGTTCCAGGTTGAATTTTATATTTATAATATAACCTAGCCAAGCAGAAATTATAAATATTTGGTGATAAGTGTACAGACCATAACAATGTTATTATATATGTTCTATAATATATCTTCTATAACATCAATGTTTTATAAAATTTTTATGGTTCCAAGGTCATATTTATTTTCCTTTATAAATATTATTCTCGATTATAGGTATGAAGATTTATCTTATTTTAGAATAGGAAAAGTACCTCAAAAATTTTTTCAAAATAGTAAAGTAATTTGTAATTGGATGTAGAGATATATGGGAATTTCCGAAATTGATAAAACTAAAAATAAATCTGGGTTTAAAATTAAAAAACGAGATGGCAGATTAGTAAATTTTGATGAATCCAAGATAGAGCAGGCAATTTATAAAGCTTTGATTGCAACCGGCAAACCAAATTTTCAATTAGCACAAAAGCTGGTTCAAAAAGTCTTGAAAAAGATGACTCTCAATAGTACTTCATTTGATAAATCGGTCGTTCCAAGTGTAGAAGATGTTCAAGATATCGTTGAATCAATCCTTATCGAAGATGGATTATCCGATACTGCAAAAGCTTACATCCTTTATAGACACGAAAGAAGAAAAATCAGGGAAGATAAAATGAAAATCCTCAACAAAAAGAATCTTGACGAAGTGGATAAGGATTTTGATTTAAATTCTTTACGCGTTCTATCTTCACGTTATCTTCTTCGAAATGATACTAATGAAATCGTGGAATCTCCTAAACAGATGTTTGAACGGGTTGCTATTCTGGTTGCCCTGTCTGATGTCTTACATGATCAAACTATATTCAATTTAGGGGGTAACTATAATCAAAATATATCAGAAGCAACATCATATTATAATAAAATTAGTGACTTTGATCTTAAATTAAAGATTGGCTCTTTTTATTTAAATAGATATCATTTTGAAACATTAATTCGATTATATGTTCAATTAGCTTCTAAAGGACAAATGAAAGTATCATTTAAAGAACTTTTAAAATTAGTTTTTCAAGGAAAGTTCAAAGAATACGAAGATCGAATAAAAGAATACTATGATTTAATGGTATCAAAAGATTTTCTTCCTAATACTCCTACTCTAATGAACGCAGGAGCTCGTCTAGGGCAACTTTCGGCGTGTTTTGTATTGGATATGCCTGATGACATGGAACGCATAATGAAAACATCCTCAGATGCAGCTATGATCTTCAAATCAGGAGGTGGCGTTGGAATTAATTATTCTGACTTAAGACCTGAAGGTGACATTGTTGCATCTACATCTGGAGTTGCATCTGGTCCTGCATCTTTTATGCGTATTATAGATACAATTACCGATGTTGTAAAACAAGGAGGCAAAAGACGCGGAGCAAATATGGGAATTTTAGAGGTTTGGCATCCTGATATTGAAAAATTTATTACTGCAAAGACAAAACCTGGAGTTTTTGAAAACTTTAATGTGAGTATTGGCCTATGGGATGATTTTTGGAAGTCGCTTATCAATAAAAATAGTAATAAGTATACTCTTAAAAACCCTAGAACACAAGAGCCTATAAAACAGATAGATTCACATCAACTAATAGATCTTGTCTCCTTAAGTGCATGGAAAAGTGCAGAACCTGGAGTTATCTTCTTTGATAACATAAATAAATACAATCCAACCATTAAAGCAAAAGAAGGGCCTCTTAGAGCTACAAATCCTTGTGGAGAACAATCATTATATCCATATGAATCATGTAATCTCGGATCCATTAATTTATCCAACTTTGTAAAAAGAAAAGCTGATGGGAGGTTTGAATTTGATTGGTCAAGATATGAACAAGCAATAAGAATCTCATCACGATTTTTAGATAATATTATAGATGCTAATAAATACCCTGTTGAGGAGATTGACTATAATACAAAGCTGACAAGACGAATAGGATTAGGAATTATGGGAATTGCTGATCTTTTATTTTTATTGAGAATTCCTTATGCTTCCAAAGAAGGTTATGAATTTATGAATAAACTTGCAGAAACATTGACTTATTATAGTATGGAAGAAAGTGTAGCAATCGCTAAATCTAGAGGCCCCTTTCCCTTATTCAAAAAATCTGAGTATGCATCAGGGAAAATTCCAGTAGGAGGATATTATGAAATGCCTAAAGAATATCATTCTTACGATTGGGATTCATTAATTGAAAAAACCAAAAAGTTTGGGATTCGTAATGCTTGGACTACCACAATTGCCCCCACTGGAACTCTTTCAATGATAGCAGATTGTTCAAATGGTGTAGAGCCAGTCTTTGCATTAGTTTTTGAAAAACGTGTTACAGTTGGGAGATTTTTTTATACTAACAAAATTTTTGAAAATGTATTACAGGAAAATGGGTTGTATAATGATGAAATTTTAACGAAAATAGCTAATAATTATGGATCAATTAGTGGGTTAACAGAGATACCTGAATGGATGCAAAGTATGTTTACAACAGCTATTGATGTTCATTGGATGGATCATATAATGGCTCAATCTATATGGCAAAGATGGATAAGTAATGCTATAGCAAAAACTATTAACATGCCTGGTGATGTTACCGTTGAAGACGTTAAATCATCTTATTTATTAGCTCATGAATTAGGATTAAAAGGCGTCACTGTATACAGAGATGGCTCAAGAAATGAACAAGTTTTACATATTACAGGAACTAATACATTAGAAAAGTCTTTTATTGTAAAACCAAGTCAATATGTCAAGGAATTTATTAAATCTTATGTAAAAGAACCCTATGTTATTCAATACGTTTCTAAATTATTAGAAGAGAAAAATAATGAAGTAAAAGATGATGATTTAAGTCACCTTTCTTTATCTACAAGAGAACCTACTAAAATTAACGAACCTATTAAATTCACAAAACCTATACAAGAAATAAATGAAGATGAGATGTGTCCAACTTGTCAATCGAAACTTATCATTACAGAAGGTTGTAATATGTGTATTGAATGTGGTTTCAGCAGCTGTGTATCAGGTTAAATACATCCTTAAAGTCCACTTTTACGAATGGTAAAAAGTATATGGGAGTAGCAACCACTTCTTTTTCTTAAAGAACAAAATGTGCTACTAAATTAATCATAAAACTAACAAATTGTTACGAAATAATAAATTAAAAGGGATCCTCATTTAATATTAAAGCCAATAAAGCAGAACGTAATTCTTTGCCATATGCTGCTTGTTTAAAATAAATTGCATTTTTTGTATTATCAATATTATGTGATATTTCATCTAGCCTTGGTAAAGGATGCATTATTGATAAATCAGTTTTAGCAATATCAAGTACTTTCTCATCAATTCTATAAGTGCCTTTTACTTTTTCATACTCTTGAGTATCGGGAAATCTTTCTTTTTGTATTCTAGTCACATATAATACATCTAAATGTGGAATAACATCAACCAGATAGTTATAATGTATAATATTCATGATTGCTTCAAATTCAAAAATCGATTCCTTTCTAATTGCCAAACTAGGTGGAGAAACTAAATATACATTTACATTATAATTTTTTAATCCATATAAAAGAGAATAAACTGTTCTACCGTATTTTAAGTCACCAACTATTCCTATATTCAGACCATCAATTCTACCCTTTTCTTTGAAAATAGTATATAAATCCAGCATTGCTTGAGTTGGATGTTCTTCACTTCCACTTCCTGCATTAATGATAGGATTAGAAGAAAGTTCGGCTGCGTACCTACTTGAGCCATCTCTAGAATGTCGAAGTACAATAACGTCTGAATACAAATCTATTATTCTAATAGTATCAGCAAGAGATTCTCCCTTCTCAATAGAAGAAAATTTTGAATCAAAAATTCCAATTGAGCTACCTCCTAAGGAGGCCATTGCAGCTTCGAAACTCATTCTAGTTCTAGTGCTAGGTTCATAAAATATATAACCTAATGTTCTTCCTTTGCCTAGTTCGCTCTTCTCTTCTGGTTTCAATTGCTGGACTTTGTCAGTTGAATCAAAAATAAATTCTAAATCATCTCTAGAAAAATCTCTTATAGAAACAATGTCTTTCCCAAAAAAATGATTACTAGGCATAAATTAAAAGAGAATAAATCTTATTTAATAAATATTTATTTGATAACAATTAGAAGAGTTTAAGTTACTTTTGGAAAACTGTATATATATTACTATTGTTGTATGATATTTTATGTTATAAGTTCAAAAGAATTTATTCTAATGATAAAGGATTATTCTATTTGATAACTTGACTTTCTTTTTTCCATTACTGAACTAAATATATCTATTTCTTTTAATACTGAAATCCCAGTTTTATTACCAATGATTTCAATAAGTATGATCCAATTAGGATTTTCTAATGAAACTTTATATCCATTAAGTTTATTTGCAATAGATGAAATAATTTCTTTGCTTCTTAATGATGTATGTCTTTTTTCAATTGTGATTCTGAATGAATCATTCCTCTTTAATTTTTTCATTACAAGATTTTCTACTTCTATATCAATATTTTTAAGATCAGTGTAAAAGGACCGTTCTATAGGTATTGATCTTAGAATATATCTGAACTGCCATGGTTCTTCTGCTAATAATTCCTTATATTTTGTAGTTAATTTAAATGGATTTAAATTTGTAATTGCAAGTATTATCCCTGAAACCTCTTGAATTTCTAATATTGGTGATTCATCACCAAATCTTTGTAATAGTAGAGTTAATTCATCAAGTGCATCATATTCTCTATGTCTATACGTAGTAACTAATAAATTAAAATTCATTATTTAGATTGATGTAAAATTTCGTAAATAGTTTCCGATTTTATGATACCGTGCCTTATTATTTGAAGATTGTTGGTAGAAATATCTACTATTGTGGAGCCTTTAAAAGAAAATGGATCCTTGGGTTTGTTATCATCTCCAATTAGTATTGCATCATATCCATCAAGTTTAGAATTCATTACTTCTTTAGCAGTAAGACAAGAATTTTCATTGGAAATATTAGCACTTGTACCAGCTAAAAAATTACAGTATTTCAATAAATTTAAAGTATTTATGTTATTTGGAATTCTTATACCTACAGTTTTCTTTCCTGAAGTCAGGATTTTTGGTATTTTATTATCATTTAAATTTCCAATTATTGTTAAAGGGCCAGGCCAAAAATAATCAGCTAATTTTCTTCCAATAACACCTAAAGATATTATTTTTTCAACAGATCTAATATCAAAAGTTAGAATAGGAAGAGGTTTATCCATTAAACGTTTTTTTATTTTAAAAACTTTTTCTACTGCTTTTTTATTATAAGGGTCACAACCTAAACCATAGATTGTATCTGTTGGATAGACTATTGTTCCTCCATTTATAATTATTTCTTTGCATTTGATAAGGTGATCCTTATTTTTACAATCAAGTTTTAACATTTAAGTTATTATTTTAATATATATCAAATTCTAAATGATGTAAATAAATTTAATTATTTGATATTCTTATTTTAAGAATTGTTTCTTCAATTTCAGATATTATGTCTTCAATCTTGCTTGGATCACTATGTATCGTACCTCCTGCAGCAAATTTATGACCTCCTCCATCAATTAATTTCAAAGCAATTGCATTACAATCAATTTTATCATTATTTCTTCTAATACTAATTTTACCATTTTTGCCATAAAATATTGCAAGATCTGCATTTGTCTGATTAAATACCTCTTCTGAAAATAAGCTTGTTTGAATATAAGGTGTAGATCTAACAAATACAACATTTAAATCATCTATTTTCTTTATCTTTAATTCTTTTAATACTTTATTTTTATCGATGTCTCTTAAGGATTCATATTTTTTGTAGTCTTCACTCATATCAATATCCCATAATATTCCCTTAGATATTTTACGAGCAAGTTTTGATAATCTTTCGAATGAATCGTTAAAAGTTAAATAATATCTTATAATTTCAGGTAATGGGGTAAGATACTGATCTTTGAGAAAAAAATCAGTTGTATGTGCTAAATTAGCTAAATGTCTTGCATAACTATTATCTACTAAAAATCGTTCATACATTAACTCTGATGCACACTTTTTTCCTGATTCATCCAAAACCAACTCAACGAAAGGATGAATTTCATCTATTGTATTTTTAGACCATGGATGATGATCTACCCAAACCATTTCATTTTTTGTTTTGTTGGCATTAAGTAAAGTGCTTTTAAATATATTTAACAAACTGTCATTAAAACCAAGATCGGATATTATAAATATATTTTTTTCCGGAGATTCGTTTGAAAAAAAAATTTGATTAATTATTTTCATGAAGCTTTCTTTACTATAGTCTAAAAAAAAAGTTCTTGCTTGAGGATAGCGAATTAAGCCTATAGAAGTAGAAAAAATACCATCAACATCTGATTCATGAGAAAATAATACGACTCGCATTATTTTCTATTAGTTTTTTTTTCTTATAAGTCTAATTGTATTTTAAGAATCTATTATAGTTTTATTTATTTAAGGCAATAAATAGATGAAAATATTTTAAAAAATAAAATATAACTAGTTTGTATAATAAATATTTTTAACTCTCTATATATTATTATCATCTTGTAGGTAATTGTTATGGATTCTATTTACTATTCTCAAGCATGTAAGTCTATTGCATTGCAATTAGAAAAAAAAAATAATATGTCTCTAAAAGAAATAAACAAAATTATTAGTTTAACATGTTCTACTTATAAACTCTCTGTAATTCCGAAGAATGAACATATTATACCCTATCTACCAAAAAATAGTAATTATAGAAGTATATTAGTAGTTAAACCTACGAAAACAGCATCGGGTGTTGCAGTAATTGCAGTTATGCCAAAACCTTATGCTTGTCCACATGGTAAGTGCATCTATTGCCCTGGAGGTATTGAATATAATACTCCTATGAGCTATGTTGGTACTGAGCCTTCAACTAAAATAGCACAGTCCTTTGAGTATGATGCTTATTACCAAGTTAAATCAAAACTTAGTCAATTATATCAAAGAGGCCATAATATTACTAAAATTGAACTTGTAATTGTAGGTGGGACATTTCCATTCATGCCTGAAGATTATCAGCGAGAATTTGCTAAAAGATGTTTTGATGCTTTAAATGATGATGTATCTTCTACTTTGGAAGAGTCTATTATTAAAAATGAATATGCAAAGATTCGGTGTGTAGGATTTACAGTAGAAACAAAACCAGATTATTGTAAAGAAAAACATGTGGATTTGATGTTAAAATTAGGAATAACTAGAATTGAAATAGGTGTCCAAACCTTAGATGAAAATATTTATAAACTGATTAATAGAGGACACAACTTAACAGATGTTAAAAATTCTTTCCAAATTGCAAGAGATTGTGGATATAAAATTGTAGCACATATGATGCCAGGTCTCCCTGGATCAACAACAGAAAGTGATATTAATGGTTTTAAAATGCTTTTCGAAGATCAATCCTTCAAACCTGATATGCTTAAAATTTATCCAACTTTAGTGCTAAAAAATACTGGAATATATAAAATGTATATGAATGGAAAATATAATTCGTATACGGAAGAAGAATTGGTCCATATTCTTGTTGAAGTAAAAAAGATAATACCATCATGGGTTAGAATCATGCGAATCCAAAGAGAAATTGAGCCTTCGGATATTATAGCAGGCTCAAAAAAAGGAAATATACGTCAAATAGCAATGAAAAAATTAAAAGAATTAGGAGTAAAATGTAAATGCATAAGATGCCGAGAAGCAGGACTTCAAAAACTTAAAAATTATGACCAACAAGAATTAGTATTAAATAGAATCGACTATTTTGCATCTGGAGGAAAAGAAGTTTTTTTGTCTGTGGAAAGTAAAGATAAAAATTTATTATTTGGATTTTTAAGATTAAGAAATATAATATTTTCTCATAGAAAAGAATTACATGATAATGATAAGAATTCGGCTATTATCAGAGAATTACATATATATGGACAAGTAGTGGATGTTGGTCAGAAAAATAATTCTTTATCATTTCAGCATAATGGTCTAGGACTGCATTTAATGGAAGAAGCAGAAAAAATTTCTAAAGAAGAATTTCAAGTAGATAAACTATCTGTTATTAGTGCAATTGGAACTCGCGCTTATTATAAGAAACTAGGTTATAATCAAAATGGTCCTTATGTTACAAAGCATCTAAAGTAATAATAGATCTTCTAAGTGAAAAAGACAAGAAGGGCTTAAAAACTGAAATATTTAATGGAAAAAGGCTTATTGAAAAAGATGTAATTGTAAAGGATAAGGTTGTTACAATAATGAAATTAAAAGTAGAGAATAATTATTATTATTTCCTGACACAAAATCTATTTGGAGTTACATATCTGTTTACATCTACATGAACAAAATTTCTTTTTAAATTGACCAATGAGTAGCTGAAAGTCACTCTTCAATATTTGAGCCAAAGCTATTGCTAAACTAAAAGTTGATCTAATGATTGATAATATAAAATCTGGAAATATTTGCTATTAGTTATAAAAAATACTTCACAAATATTTTTCTTCTTATTATTTATATTAATAGGCTTTGTCACCTTTTTGGTTGGTTTTTCTTTCTAATTAAAGTATCAAAAGTCGGTTGATGAAATCTATGTTTAAATTTTACCGTAATAGTAAAACTGAATATTGCTTTCAAGGACTAGAAAATTTACAATTCGAGAATTTCGAGGGATAGCCCTATTACTATAGAAGAATTATTATCAAAGACAATATTGAGATCTTTAAATCTTTAAATTTATAACTTAGCAAAAAAATTTTGAATATTATCTTAAGATGATTTCTTGCATTAATAAAAGATGTTTTTTGATATCCATTTTTATTGATATTAAAACAAATTTGAATTTACCAATATTGATAAGCTTTATATTTTTTTATATTCTTTCATGTACAAGTTGACATTATAATTTCAAAAGTAGAGACAATAACCTTCTAAATTAACATCTGTATGATTTATATAAAAAATCAAATAAGAATATAAATGAACGTTATTTATTGTATTTATAGAAGAAGATAAGACCATTAACTGATAGGATTTGTAAGTAATGATGATAGAAAATATTATTGGAAAAGGGACATGGATAGATAAAGTAGCAAGTAACATTATTTTAAGAGAAAAGAAACTAAATCGCAATCTTGATATTATTAGAGTAGAAAGTGGATTAGGAGCTTCAGGAATCCCTCATATTGGAAGTATGGGAGATGCAGTTCGTGCCTATGGAATTGGATTATCTCTTAAATATCAAGGATACAATTCTGAACTGATTGCTTATTCTGATGATATGGATGGTTTAAGAAAGATTCCTTCAGGATTCCCATCATGGCTAGAAGATTATATAGCTAAACCTGTCTCTAATATCCCTGACCCATTTGGTGATTGTCATAGTTCATATGGATCACATATGAGTAGTTTACTTCTTGACGGATTAAATAAAGTAGATGTTAAATATACTTTTAAGAGTGCAACAGAAGTCTATAAAAGTGGTATACTGATTGATGCAATTGATCGTATTCTTACAAAGAGTGATTATTTGGGAAAGAAAATTTCTGAATTTGTAGGCCAAGATAAGTTCCTAAATATATTACCTTATTTTCCAATATGTAAAGAATGTGGAAAACTCTATGTAGCACATGCAAAAGAATATTTGACTAGGGAAAAGAAAGTATTATATGAATGTTCTGGAAGTAAAATAGGAAATAGAGAAATAAAAGGATGCGGTTACAAGGGAGAAGCGAATATTGCAAAGGCTGAGGGAAAACTAGCTTGGAAGGTTGAATTTGCAGCGCGATGGAAAATGCTAGATATCCGCTTTGAAGCCTATGGAAAAGATATTATGGATTCTGTAAAAATCAATGATTGGGTATGTGAAGAAATATTAAAATTTTCTCATCCTTTCCATATAAAATATGAAATGTTTTTAGATAAGGGAGGAAAAAAAATAAGTAAATCTGCTGGAAATGTATTAACTCCTCAAATGTGGATGAAATATGGTACACCTCAATCTATTCTTTTATTACTTTTCAAAAGGATAACCGGAACACGACATATAGGAATTGATGATATTCCTTTATTGATGGATGAATATGATCTATATGAAGATATATATTTTGGCAAAATCAAAGAGAACAATCAATCAAAATTGGTTAAATTGCAAGGAATTTATGAATATATTAACCATCTCAATCCACCAACTAATGGTTATAACCATGTTCCATATAGATTAATTGCTCAACAAGCGTCACTTTTTGATGGAAAGGATCGTATAGATAAGGTATTTGAAAGGCTTAAAAAATATAGGCTTGTCAATGAAAAAACAAACGATATAATAGAGAAAATCGAACTTGCTTCAAACTGGACAGACGATATTTTGGTAAACGAAGATAATTATGATTTAACTTTGGATAAAAAACATAAGGAAGCATTAGTTGAGTTAGTCTTTAATTTAAAGACATATAAAGATAAAGAATATGATAATTTATCAAATGATATACAAACATTAATTTACGAAACTTCAAAAAAACATGAAATACAACCAAGAGACTTTTTTAAATTGCTCTATAAAATACTAATCAATTCTGATCGAGGACCAAAACTCGGAAATTATTTAGTTGATCTGGGAATTAATAGAGGCTGTGAAATAATTGAAAAGTATATCTAACCTCTATATGCTTAATAATTCTTTATTTTTTAATAAAATAATTTTGAATATTAAAAATTTTATTATATCATGTATTTCTTTTTATATTAATAGTTTAAAATCTGCTAACAGACAGGAAATATATTAATTAGTATATTATAATTAAATGATAAACAGTAATTCCGACTAATAGTTTAGTTTTGTAGTAAACAAATAAAAGTAAATAGATAGTAATTATAATCTCCCTTTTTGTTTGGATTAATTAAAATAGATTTAATCTTTATAAGGTACTAAAAAATATATTTTTGATTATCTACTTTCCCAATTACGCTTCCATTACCTTTTGAATCAACTTCTCCTATTTGGTAAACTTTCATTTTGTTCTTTTCTATTATACTAATTGTCTTGTCAACACTAGCCTTTGGGAGTATTATACAAAAACCAATTCCCATATTAAAGGTTCTATACATCTCTTTTACGTCTATCTTACCATCTTTTTGAATTTGCTTGAATATCCCAAAAGGAGGAGATAAATTTGTAAGATTATATCTTACTTTATTATTTAATCGTTTTAATTTTGTAAATGATCCTCCTGTTATATGTGCTAAGCCATGTATTGTAACTTTTCTATTTTTTATTAATTCCATTACTGGTTGTACATAAATTTTAGTTGGAATGAGTAATTCTTCTCCAATTGATTGGTTTAAAAAATCTGGAATTTTATCCAATGAATATTTTGATAATACTTTTCGTGCTAACGTATATCCATTTGAATGCAAACCACTACTTTCTAATCCTAATATAATATCACCTATCTTTATATTGTTTCCAAGAATTACCTTCTTATTTGGTATAATTCCTATAGCAGTACCAGCAAGATCGAATATCTCATCGTTATCTCCTGCTAACAGTTCAGGTACAACAGCAGTTTCTCCTCCTACGATTGCTGTTTTGGCGATTTTTGCACCTGCAATCAAACCTTTCACGATTTTTTTTACCAGTTCATCATTGACCTTTTTTAAACCAATATAGTCTACAAATGCAAATGGTTCTGCCCCTGTACAAATAATATCGTTAACATTCATAGCTATACAGTCAATGCCTATTGTATCAAAACATTTCATTTGTTGTGCAACAAGAACTTTGGTTCCAACGCCGTCGGTATGTAATGCCAAAACATGATTTCCTATATTTATTAAACCAGAATAGTGACCAAATCCAGAAACAATATTACCTATTTCTTGAAAAGAGTATGATTCAGCAATCATTTTTCCAATATGTTGTTGAGTTGACCGAATTTTTTTAATATTTACTCCTGCTTTGTCATAACTACTAATATTTGAAGATGACAAATATATCAATTTCTCATTAAATCTCTACTAATAAAATTTTTTTGGAATAGTTTTCTCTCTTATATTTGTAATGAATTAACAACTTTTATAACTCAAAATCTAATTGTTAACCAAATTTCATTATTAAATGAGAAAGAAATAGAATTTTTTGTAATGGATGTGATTATACTTATTTACTTCTTGTTAATGTTATTAGAGTTGTATAATAAATCTATAAAAAATAATAAGATCGATTTAATAATAATATTTTATTAATAAGAATGGCAAATATTGAATCTATTAAATATTGCAAATTGTATTATTGAATTTATTAGAAATGAAGTTACAAGAGCCAATTCTCAAGGAGTGGTATTGGGATTAAGTGGTGGAATTGACTCATCTGTTGCCTTATCTTTAGCTACTAAAGCATTGGGCAATAATAAAGTATTAGGCTTAATTCTTCCAGATAAAAAAGTCTCACAGCAGAATGATATAGATGACGCTATTGAATTATCCCACAAATTAGGTATAAACTACCATATCCTAGACATTACTGAAATAAAACAAAAGTATATGGATGTATTACCACTAGAAAAAAAATCCATAGGTAATCTTACTGCCAGAATTCGTATGAATTTTATTTATTACTATGCAAATGTTGAATATAAATTAGTTTTAGGTACTTCTGATAAAAGTGAATTGATGATTGGATATTTTACTAAATTCGGAGATGGTGCAGCAGATATTCTTCCATTAGCAGACATTTACAAAACAGAAGTCAGAGAATTAGCTAAATATCTAAATCTTCCGAAAAAAATATTGCTAAAAAAAAGCAGCCCTTCTTTATGGAAAGACCAAACAGCAGAAGATGAAATTGGAATGGAATATGAAAAAATAGATATTATCTTGAAAAATTTATCTGGAAATAGTACAGAATATATATATAATGATCTGCTAAAAAAAGGAATTGATAAAAACGATGTATTATTTGTAAAAAATCTCTTATCAAAGAATAAACATAAAATAATATTACCAAAAATGTGTATAAGACCTGATAATAATTTATAATTTCTCCAGTTTAATCTAATTATTTTATGCCTTGTATTATTTAGTAATGTTATTCATTCCCTAGCAGATCACTTTTAAGTAGGACAAATATCCTTCATTTCTATGGTCTCAGGTAGAGACATTAGGTTAAACAGAATTACAAAAAAAGGCAAAATGGTTTGCATTCCTATGGATCATGGAATAACCAATGGGCCAATAAAAGGTTTAGAAAATACTCCTGATATGATATATCAATGCGAAAATTCTGGATTAACATCTGTAATAATTAACAAAGGGATAGTAAAGTCTATGCCTAAGACTACTAATATAGGATTGATAACTCACTTATCTGCTAGTACTTCTTTGAGTCCTTATCCAAATAAAAAAGTGCTTATGGGAAGTGTTGCTGATGCTGTTAGACATGGATCCGATGCTGTTTCTGTTCATATAAATATAGGTGCCAAAGAAGAACCTGAAATGTTAGAAATTTTAGGAATGATCTCAGATGAATGTGACGAATGGAATGTACCATTACTAGCAATGATGTATCCAAGAGGAGAAAACATAAAAAATCCCTTTGCTCCAGAAATTGTAGGACATGTTACTAGAATAGGTGCAGAAGCAGGTGCTGATATAGTAAAATCTGTTTATACCGGAGATTTAGATTCTTTTAAATCAGTAGTAAAATCTTGTCCTGTTCCTGTTGTTATTGCAGGAGGACCAAAATCTAAAACAGACGCTGATGTTTTAGAAATGTGCTCAAATGCTATAAAAGCAGGTGCTAAGGGTGTTACTTTTGGAAGGAATATTTTTCAACATGATAATCCTTCTTTACTTGTAAAAGCCTTATCTGAGATAATCGTAGATGAAAAAAACTATAATGAGGTTTTAAAAAATTTTGGAAAAAGAAAAAAATAAAGAATTAATTATTGCTCCACCTTCTACAATTCCTAATTTAGAATTATTTTTGGATGAGTTAAAAGAAATTAATACATTATTCATAGAGCCTACAAAAATAAAAAGAAAAAAAAATTTTAAAATAATTTATGAATCTGAACTTGCTGATATTATTATTTGCAAATCAATCGAAGATTTAATCAAAAATAAAACCAAAGACAAATCCTTGGCATATTATAAGAGAGTTTTATCAAACGAAGATCTTTCTGATATAGAAAATGCAGTCTATAAAGGTGCAAATTATATTATAGTAGATGCTGCTAATTGGAAGATTATTCCATTAGAAAATATAATTGCTAATCTACAAAATACTAAAACGAGAATCTATACTACTGCTAAAAATTCGGAGGAAGTAAGAACCATGTTTACTGTGTTGGAATTAGGAGTGGATGGTGTAATACTCTCAACTGCAAATGTTAAAGAAATAGAAGAATCTAAAAAATATCTAAAAAATAAGAAATATGAAATACAATCCTGTGAAATTGTGGATGTTAAAGATGTTGGAATAGGTGAAAGAGTATGTGTAGATACTGTTTCAATGCTTGAAACCGGTGAAGGAATGTTGGTTGGAAGTAAGTCTAATTTTCTATTTCTCTTACATAATGAATCAGCTGGTTCATCTTTTACATCTCCTCGTCCTTTTAGAGTTAATGCCGGGGCTGTATATTGTTATACTATTCTTCCAGATGGGAAAACCAAATATTTATCGGAATTAGAGTCTGGAAGTGAAATAATTATTGTGAATAAAGATGGCAATTCTAGAGTTGTATCTGTAGGAAGATCAAAAATAGAAACCAGGCCATTAAGATTAATTAGAGCGGTAGGAGATAATGTGGAAGGAACTGTTATAGTACAAAACGCAGAAACAATTCAATTAATTCGTGACAATGGAGAATCAGTGCCAGTTACTTACATTAAACCAGGTGATAAAGTTTTGTGTTACTTTAAACAAGCTAGTGGAAGACATTTTGGAGTACAAGTACAAGAATATATTCTTGAAAAATAAATAATTTCTTCTATTTCTAATTAAAGGTACAAATAGTTATTCCAGATTTAATATTTTATTTTTATTTTATTTATAGATACATTGCTCATTTGTAGTGCAAAATTTCTTTATCAGATTGTCGATTATTTTAAAGCATGGTGAATATTGATTCAAAAATTATGTTTTATCATGCAAGTAAAGCATAGCTATGTAGATAAAATTTTATCTGGTGATTGCAAAGAAATCATTTCTAAACTTCCTAATGGTTCAATACAATTAACCATAACTTCTCCGCCTTATCGAAATGCAATTGATTATAACGCACATATATCTAAAAATGGATCTTATTATCGAGGAAAATCAAATGTCAATACAAAAGAATATCTTGATGAAATGATTGATATCTTTAATAATAAAATATACAATGCAACCAAAGATGGTGGATACTGTTGTATAGTTATAGCTAATGAAGTTGTAAATGGTACATTATTACCACTTCCACATATGTTATTATCACAATTAGTTGAACCATTTGGTAAATGGAACCTTCATGAAGAGATAATTTGGCACAAAGTCACTGGTGGAACTAATAGATATGGTTCCTTTGTTATTAATCCCTATCCAAAATATTATAGAGCTAATATAATGCATGAACTTATTTTAGTTCTGAGAAAAGGTAACGTTAGTAGTGGAAGAACAGAAAGGAAAGAAACCTTACCTGCTACACATGAAGAATGGACCAAGGAAATTGCAAATTCTGTATGGCATATAGCTCCAATTCCTCCTGGATATATTGAACATCCATGTCCTTTTCCTGAAGAAATTCCATACAGATTAATGAAATTATATTCTTATGAAGGAGATACAATTTTGGATCCATTTAATGGTAGTGGCCAAACTACAAAAGTTGCTTTTCATTTACAGCGACGATTTATAGGAGTAGATATAATCAATGAATATGTTAAACTAGCTCGATCGAGATTAAGTGAACCAATACATATTAGATCAGAAGCCCTAATTGCTAATTGGAAAAAAATTCCTTCACATCATAGTATATAATTTTATATCTATAAATATTTTTTTTCTTTAGAATTCTATTAATTGTATAGAATATGTTTAATTTTTTTTCAAAACTGCCTTTATTAATTTAAAAATTAATATCCAATTAAATAATAATATAATGAGTATTTTACTTTGGGAGAAAAAATCTGTGTTTCAATTGGTGCAAAAACAATTAATGAATTATCCTTTTCAATAAACAAAGCATTAGGTTTAAGTGATTTTTTAGAGATAAGGTTTGATTTCTTAAAGCAGTCTGATTTCTCTTCTGCAATAAAGATTACTGACTCGATCAAATCAAGATCTGTATTTACATTAAGACCTTTGAAACAGCATGGTGAATTTAGAGGAAACGAAATTGAAAGAATTGAAATTCTTAAAAAATTATACGATGTAAATCCTATGTTATTAGATGTAGAATATGATACAATAACTGAAAATACTTCTTTAAATAATTATCTGAAAAATAAGTCTAACGTACTTATTTCATGGCATAATTTTTTTAATACTCCCTCGGATGAATATTTGGAAAAAAAAATTAACGATATGAAGAAATTTAGTAATAACATAAAATTAGTAACAATGGCAAGAAATGTTACTGATTCTTTCAGATTATTAAATTTATACGAAAAATTCAAAAACAGTAATTTAATTACTTTTGCAATGGGAGATTATGGTATTATATCAAGAATTTTATGTATAATTTATGGAAAATCTCCTTTTACTTATGCCTCATTGGAAAAAACTGTTGCACCAGGACAATTATCGATCATAGAGATGAGACGAATATATGAAAGAATTAATCAACATTTTCTAAATAATGTCATCGCCACTAATTAAGACATATTGCATAATAGGTGATCCTGTACAACATTCGTTATCTCCTATAATGCAAAATTCTGCATTTTCTGCTCTTGGAATGAAAAGCTCTTATTTTTCATTTCGTGTACCATCTACAGATCTTAAGGAGTCTATAGAATCATTAAGGTCAATTGGAATTGCAGGTTTTAATGTAACTATTCCTCATAAAATTTCAATTTTAAGCTATCTCGATCAGTTAGATCAAACAGCCGTCAAAACAAATGCTGTTAATACTGTGAAAAATGACGGTGGAAAATTGATTGGATATAATACTGATCTTTATGGTTTTATTCAACCGCTCTATGAAAGAAAAGTAAATTTTAAAGGAATTAAAGTTTTGATAATTGGTGCGGGTGGAGCAGCTTATGCAATTATGACCGCCCTTTCATATGAAAAAGGAATATCTGAAGTCATTGTGGTTAATCGTTCATCTGCAAATGCTTCAAAATTAATACAACATGGATTAAAGTTAGGATTAAATTGTCATGGTGAAAATTTCAATAATCTTTCTACCTTTACTTTGCATTCTGATTTAATTATAAATGCTACTTCGATTGGATTAAATGATGAAAGAAGTCCAATAGATCATAATTATATAAAATCTAATAGTATTGTTTACGATATAGTCTATAAACCTGTATATACTGATTTACTAAGAAAAGCTAAGGAGGCTAATGCCACAGTTGTATTTGGATATGAAATGCTTATTGCACAAGGAGCACAAGCATTTAAGATTTGGACTAATTTGGATGCTCCTGTTGATGCTATGAAAAAAGCTCTCTTTGGAATATTTGGTGAACCGACATGACTTCTATTTTTACAAGAGCTACCGTTCATGGGGCTATTTCAATAGTTAATGCTATTGCTACTGGTAAAGGCTCAGCTCTTGGAATCTCGCTCAAAACAACCGCAGAAATACACATGCAAAAAGGAGAAGGCAAGATCTTTTATAATACCAGAAATAGCGAATTATTTAACTATATCATACATAATAGCATTCCTAAAAATTTACTTCAAGAAAATGATATTTCATTATCTATCTCTTCTGATATACCTATTGGATTTGGATTAAAGAGTTCTAGTGCTGTTTCTTCTGCAGTATCATTAGCCTGTTATGGATTATTGGATGATAATTTAGATGATTTGAGAGTTTTAGACACGGCAGTTAATGCTTCACGTAAGGCGAAAATAACAATCACTGGTGCTTACGATGATTCAACGGCGTGTTATTTTGGTGGTTTCGTAATTACAGATAATCATTCTAATAAATTGATAAGAAGAGAAAATGGTCCTGTTAATTTATTATCGGTTATTCTTCTACCTAATTATTCCGAAAGAAAGAATCCTTTAAAGTTAAAGATTTTAGCAGAATTTTTTAATAAAGCATTTCAATTAGCAGAAAAATTTGATTATTGGAATGCTATGAAGCTAAATGGCCTTTTAGTATCTTCTGTGATGGCTTATGATTATAGTCCAATTCTTTTATCCCTAGAAAATGGAGCTCTATCTGCGTCTATTTCTGGAAATGGACCATCAATAGCCGTAATTACTGAAGAAAAGAACCTCTATACAATTAGAAACATTCTAACAAAATATGGAAAAACATTAGTTTGTAAAATTAATAATACCAAGGCAAGAGTTGAAAAAATAATTGGTTAATATAGAGATTAGTAAATCTTTTCTTGATGGTAACATAAAATGTCCTCCTAGTAAAAGTTACACCCATAGAGCAATTGCCATTGCATCTCTTGCAGAGGGAAAGTCAATAATCAATAATCCACTACTAAGTAGAGACACCATAGCAACTATTTCTGGTTGCAAAATGCTAGGAGTAAAAATTGAAAAGGCTAATGAAAAATTTGATTCTCTTAAGATCCTTGGAATGAATCAATTAGAAACACCAAAGGATGTAATTAATGCAGAAAACTCGGGAACAACAATCAGAATTTTGACTTCAATGGCTGCATTAGTAAAAAATGGTTATACTATCATCACAGGAGATGATAGCCTTAAAACAAGACCTATGAGGCCTCTAGTTTCAGCTCTGAATCAATTAGGAGTTGAGGTTTTTTCTTCTACTGAAAAAGGTACAGCTCCATTAATAATAAAAGGTGGAGGAATAAAAGGAGGGTTAGCCTCCATTGAAGGAAATATCTCAAGTCAGTTTATTTCTTCGTTACTAATCTCATGTATATATGCTCTTTCAGAAGTTGAAATAAGAATTAAAGGAAAACAGGTATCCATCCCATACATTACCTCCACAATCGAAACAATGAAAAAATTTGGTGTTGTCATTGAACATAACAAAGAATATTTGAATTATTTTATACCTAATGATAACTACCAACCAACTAATTTTATTATTCCTGGAGATTTTTCTACTGCCTCCCTTATAATAGCAGCAGGGATTTTAGCTGGTGGAAAAATAACAATAAACGGTCTAAACTTTTATTATCCACAAGGAGACATGAAAATCATTGATATTGTAAAACAAATGGATGGTGATATCAAAGTAGATAAGGAAAAAGGAGAAGTGATTGTCAATGGATCAAATCGTTTAGATGGAATAGACTGTAATCTTATTAATACTCCAGATCTCCTACCTGCGATCTCCATTATATCTTTAAAGGCAAGATCGCCAATGAGAATTTTCGGAATTTCTCATGCTAGATTCAAGGAAACAGATAGAGTCTCAAATATAACTAAAGAATTGAGAAAGATGGGAGTAAATATTATTGAAGAAGAAGACGAAATAACAATAAAACCATCTAAATCTTTAAAAAATGCAGAACTTGATTCTTACAACGATCATAGGCTTTTTATGGCATTTACAATAGCATCTATGTTAACTGATAAATCTAAAGTTATAGGAGCAGAATCTATAGATGTCTCATATCCATCTTTCCTAAATGAGATTAAAAGACTTGGTGCAAAAGTAAATTTAACGCAATAAAATTGATAATAATACAATTACAAAAAAAATTTTCTAACTATTAAAAGTCAATATTATATAGGATTACTATATCTTTGGATTAATTGTTATGGGTGGAAATACTCTAGGAGACAGATTCATAGTTACTAGTTTTGGAGAAAGCCATGGACGATGTGTAGGATCTATCTTAGATGGATGTCCAGCAGGTCTTCCATTAAGTGAATCTGATATACAACCAGATTTAGATTTAAGAAAACCTGGTCAATCAAGTATCACTACACAACGAAAAGAAGAAGATAAAGTTGAAATTCTTTCAGGTGTATTTAATGGTTATACGACTAATGCACCGATATGTATGGTTATATGGAATAAAGACTCTGATTCCCGACCTTATGATAAAATAAAAACAATACCACGACCTGGTCATTCTGATTATCCTGCAATGGTAAAGTATGGAGGATATGCGGATTATAGAGGAAGTGGAAGATTTTCAGGTAGATTAACGGCCAGTTATGTAATGGCAGGAGCAATAAGTAAGAAATTACTAAAATATGTTCTAGGAATAGAAACAATTGCTTATACTATACAGATAGGAGATATATCCTATGATAAAACTTCTTATGATGAAGCAAAGGAAAATCGTTATAATAATGAAGTGAGATGTCCTGATCCCAATACAGCAGAAAAGATGAAAGAATCAATTATGGATGCTAGAAAATCAGGAAATTCTTTAGGTGGTATAGTGGAATGTGTTAGTATTGGATTACCTGTAGGACTAGGTGAACCTGTCTTTTCATCTTTAGAATCTGATTTAAGCAAAGCATTATTTAGTATTCCCGCTGTTAAAGCAGTAGAATTTGGTTCTGGCTTTGAAGGAACAAAAAAAACAGGATATGAAAATAATGATTTATTTATAAAAGAGGAAGGAAAAGTAATAACATTAACTAATAATTCAGGTGGTATATTAGGAGGTATATCTAATGGGATGCCTCTCACTATTAAAATTGGATTTAAACCTGCTGCCTCAATTGCGAAAATTCAAAGAACTTTAGACTTATCTTCTGATACTTTAGTCGATCTTCAAGTGCCTGGTAGACATGATCCTTGTGTTGTACCTCGTGCTCCTCCTATTATTGAAGGGATTGTTTCTATAGTATTATCCGATCATGCAATTAAAGCAGGATTTATTCCTAATATTCTAAGAGGTTATTGAAATGGTTGAAGAAGATAATATAGATTATTTAAGAGAAGAAATGCGAAATATTACTAATAACATTATTAGATTAGTACAGGATAGAATGGAAGTAGCAAAAAAAATTGGTAATATCAAACACCAATTGAAAATTGAAATAGAAGATGAAAAAGTTGAAAATGATATAAAAAAATCTGTTATGGAACTTACAAAAGATATAGGCATGGATTTTGAATTTTCTGGTAGACTTTTGAATCTTCTTCTATTAGAATCTGTAAAACTACAAAATATTCAAAATAATGATAATAAAAGCTCTACTCATATGGCTGTATTTATGAAAGCTAAAGAATTTGAAAAAAATGGAAAAAAAATTATTCATTTGGAAGTCGGTGAACCTGATTATCCTCCTCCATTAAAAGTTAAGGAGGAATTATCAAAAATATACGATAATAAAAAATATCATTATACTGAAATTTCTGGAATACCTCAACTACGTCAGGAAATATCCAAAAAATTTTCTAATACCAGACCAGAACATGTTTTAGTTACACCAGGTGGTAGATTTGCAGTGTTCAGTGCTATAACCTCTCTATTAAAACCTGGGGATGAATTAATTAATATTGAACCGTCCTGGCCAGCATATAAAGAATGTGCTGAATTTATTGGAGCAAAAACACGATTATTGAAAACTACTATTGAAGATAAATGGACACCTAATTTAAAAACACTAGAGAGTTTAATAAACATTAATACTAGAATGCTTATATTAAATTATCCTAACAATCCAACAGGAAAAGTACTTGATTCAAATTTACTTGAAAAAATTGTTTCTATAGCAAAGGATCATAAACTATATATTTTAAGTGATGAAGTTTATTCTGATTATTCTTTTGTTCAATATAATAGTATTTTAAATTATCAATATGATAAAAGTATAATGATATCATCTTTTTCCAAGACTTACGGTATGACCGGATTTCGTGTCGGTTATGGAATAGCAAATAATGATATAATAACAAAAATGCGTAAGGTTCAGGCTACTTCTATCACATCAGTTGCTGAGCCAATGCAATATTGTGCTTTAGCAGCACTAGATAATAATATGCAATCAAGTATAGATTCTATTAAAGATCGTATAAATATTATTTGCAAAAGATTAGAACAAATGAATACAGAATATATTGTTCCAGACGGTGCAATGTATGTTTATCCAAAAATTATATCTCAAAATTATTCAAATGATATTACTCTAGTATATGATTTATTGGAAAAAGGCGTAGCAATTGCACCAGGAAGTGGATTTGGAAGTTCTTATAAACAGTTTATTAGAATCTCAGCTTGTCAATCATCTAAATTATTGAACGATGGCTTAGACATTCTTCAAAAATATCTTGTATAGGGATTACAGAATAAATTGAAAAAAATTGCTATTATCGGTGCTGGAGGACGAATGGGTACTTGGTTCATAGAATATCTTTTAGCTAAAAATAATTATCATATAAAAGCATATGATAAAAATATAAATTCTATAGGAAAACAGCTGAATTTAAAAATAGAGCCTGACTTTAATTCCTGTGTCAAGGATTCTGACATCGTAATTCTATGTGTACCGCTAAGAATAATCCCGAAAATGATAATAGATTGTTCTAAAATAATGAAGCCAAACTCAGTATTAATTGATATCTCTTCTATCAAAAACAAATCTTTTCAATCTCTATTGAAGATTCAAGATTATATTTTGCCGGTTTGTATCCATCCTATGTTTGGTCGAGGAGCTTCTAACAAAAGTAGTTTAAAGATTTTATTTATTCCAATTAGAGACTATAAAAGAGAAATGCAATTTGTTCAAGATCTATTTCAAAATTTTAATATCTTATCATTAGAAAATGCAATTCAACATGATCGTATCATGGCTGTAGTCTTAGGGTTAAATCATTATATTAATATGATATTTGCAGATATTATTGGATCACAAAAATACAAAGATTTAGAATTTTATTCTGGAAGTACCTTTAAGATGCAATGTATTGTATCAGAAAGTATCTTAAATGATGATCCTATTCTACTTAATTCTTTATTTATGGATAATCCATTTATTAAAAAAGAAATAAAAAACTTCCACAGAAAACTCTTGGATTACTATCAAATTATTAATGATAAAGATGATAAAAAATTAATACAACAATTAAAAAGGATAAAGTCGTCTATTGAAAAACATCATGATCTTAATTCTTCCTATCGGAAAATGTATAAATTACTTGATCTACTTAAATAAAACTTTATATTAAATCTAAATGACACTAAACCATTATTTTGACTTGTTTCTAAAATCTGTTAATATTGGCCAAATACATGCCAAATGTTTCTTAAGAATGTACAAAATTTACTCCTTACTACATCATAATGATACTTAATGAAACCTCTTTCGTTGCATTCCTAATTGTTACAATATTTTTGATAGATATTTCAATATTATTGAATGTTTAGAGTCAAGTAGGTCATTTGATCAACCTTTGCCAATCATTAAATTACTGATTTGTATATCAATACGTCCATAAATCTAGTTAATACTAAAAATAAAAAGAAAAAAAGTGTTGAATATATTATCATATGAATCAAATTTTAATAATCATAACTTTTTACCTTTTATATTTTATTTTTTTTATGAGTCATAACACAAGTTAAAAAATAACACTTGTAATAGATAATATCAATAGAGAAATAAAGCTATACTTAATCTACTATCTTCTATTTAGTAATTAAAGCCCCTATTTCTTTTAGAAATTTAATGATATTTTTTTCTTCCAAAAAGTTGTTATTGAATCTTATCTTGTATTTTTCAATTTTTCTTGATAAAATTTTTTTATCAAGAAAAATTTCCTCTTCAGAATTACCAAATAAAATAATAAATTTTTGCTTAATCTTGTCTATTTGCATCTTATATGCTAATACAACAAAAACTATATAATTGTCAATTTTTAAGCCTCCATCTTTAATTGCTTGAGATATTTGATTCGTTCCTACAATTCTCAATAAAAAATCTAACTCTATTTTATTTGAACACATAGTATCTCTTCTTTCTGCTAAAGTTGATATTTTTAAAATCTCAAAAAGATGTTCATAATTATAAACGATATCAAAATTTAATCCTTGGATAAAAATATCGGGAAATTCGTTTCTAAAGTGATTAATTATATTAGAATCATGAGGCTCCTTTAAAAATACTGTATGAAAATAGACGTACTTATTTCCTATTTTAAAAGAAACCAAATTTCTTTATTTTTAATTTGCCTAGCCACCATGAATAATTGTAACTATTGTAATGATATCTCCAGTTTTTATAATTGCCTCTTTACCTCCAATAACGGAAGAATCTACTCCGTTGACGGATATCATTAGATTTTTTTCATCTATTATGCTTGCATCTGTTGATTTGTTTTTTAATTCTTCAAAAATCTCTTTAAGATTGGATTGTGATTTGTCAATTACTATGGAATTTTTTCCAATAGCCTTTTTTACTCCACCTAATAGTTTTAACGTAATCAAAATTATTGACTTTCTTCTTCTTTTTCTTCTTCTATTTGATTTGAGATTTCAGCCTTTTCTTGATCAGCTTCTCGTCTAAGTTTAGAAGTTATAAATCCTGCCATCTTATTTCTTAAAACTTTAGATCTGATTATAGCCAAACTTAAAACGGTTTTTTTATTTTCTTCAAAATCAGTAGTAAACCTATCTGGATATTTCTCTAATAGTTCTGTAGATAATCTCTTTATGCGGTTCATATATTATAGATTATAAAAAGAATATTTTATCTTTGTGATCAGTGAATAGTGAGTTTTTTTAATCTTAGAAATTCTTTGTGTGTTATATACATAAATCAGCAAATTGTCGTTTTATTATTTGATAAATTACTAATTTATATTTAAAACTAAATAGCCAAAATTATAGATTGAATTTTAAAGGTATTACTGGGAAATCTCCCAACAGAAATGGATCTTTTCAATTAGTGATTATAATTAGGAATAAGAAAATTCTATGTCATCTTTTGTTATTTATATATTTTCTTTAATATGTGTCTAATTGATTCATAGGACTAATGATCTTCTAATTGTTAAATTGTTATACTTATTCTTATTTATGATATTGTTACATAAATTAAATGTAAATTACTTGTCTGTTAAATTCAAGATTCTATAATAATTATATTGTTTTTTATAAATTGGAATATCCTCAAAAATGAATTTACAAATTTTTTTCGTATTCTTTGGATAATTTCTTTGCTATGCTCTCCACCACTCAAATCCAATAAATTCAACAGTTTTATCTCTTATTCTGGGTATTGCAATAAGAAATTGTTTTTTTACAGTAGTTGCTAATCTTCCTGAGAGAATAATTGCTGAAGCTGTCATAATTTCTTCTCTTGTTAAGACTTGAACAAGAAAAGGTGCGTGATCAATCCCGGGACCCCGTTCATATACCGCAAAATCACATCCAAATTTTATTCCTGGAGAAACAATATATCCCTTGTTCCGTAAATTCTGAAAAACTATATATTTTGAATCAAATTTGTCATATTGCTTTTTACAAATTATCTTTAGGTCCTTTAAAGATAACATCTTGTCATTTAAAGTTATTTGTAATTTTCCTATTTGGATTAAATAATAACTTTCAATCAAATCTAAAATTAGTGGAGCGTCAAAATTGATCCCTTTTGGTTTTGGGATTCCCAACGGCTTGCCATAATATCCATTACCAAAAAGAATTCGAGAATTTTCTATATCATGTACTATTATTCTATTTTCAACAAGTTCTCCTTGTATTTTTTTAGGTTTCATAAATTATAAACTTAAATTAAGTATTGTGAACGAATGGAAGTCTCTTGAGATTTGCTGCCATTCCTCCGTTTACTTCAACAGTGTCTTTCAAAAAAATTAATTCTAGGGTATTTTCTGCTCCCTTAAAAGCTTTTACTAATATGTTCCTATATTTTAGACCAACTTCACTGTCTAATTTTTGTATCTTATAAGCAAGTTCAATAATATTTGCCGAATTGATACTTAGTCCTCTTGCCATTTCATTAAGTTTGCAAATAGATTCTAGGACTTAATTAGTGTTATTATATCTTAATCACATTTAGCTTGTTTTACTAGCGATGTTTTAAGGTTAGATAATCTAAATTCAATTCCAATAATATATCTGGAAACCTCGTTACGAATATTGCATTTCTCAAGACATATTCTCTGTAGAACATTAAGTTACATATCTACTACATCTCTTGTTATATTTTCTTCTAATAATTTAGATATCCTCTTCTTATTCTTATCTTTCAAGTGATGATGAATATCGTTATTTGTTCTTTGAATATTGAATTTGTTAGTATATATAATTCTCTAGCAGAATGCAAGATTTTACTAGTTTGATGATAAGGTAGTGTTAACGTTCTTCTCTTACCTGAGATTCCATATCTTCACTATACATTTAATCTAAAGAAGATTTCAGATTTCAAAAAAGGGTAATAATTATTTTCACATTTAAATAAGAAGTCTTAAACGTATTAGTATAAACTAAGACACATTTTTTTCATTTATTATATTGTCTCGTATTTCAATCATGTCTCTTAATACTGCACTAGCAGTTTCTATTCCACCTGCACCTCTTCCTATTACAGTTTGATTTCCAGCATATTCCAAGGAAAATGTAACAGAATTTAAAGTACCATTAACACATAAAGGATCCAACTTTGATACTTCCATAGGTTTAACTATGAGTTTTTTGTTTTCACAAGTAGCAATAAGTTTGACTGCATTTCCTTTTTTTAATGCTTCAGAAACTTGTTGAGTTTTGACTGTTGTAATACCATTTCTGTTAACATCTTCTAATGCAACTTTCATTCCCATTAACCAGTTAGCCATAATGACTAATTTAGCAGCAGCATCATATCCATCTATATCTAATGAGGGAACAGTTTCTGCATAACCCTTAATTTGTGCGTCAGTGAGTGCATCAGAAAATGTTAAACCTTCTTCCATTTTACTTAAGATATAATTTGTTGTTCCATTAAGTATTCCTTTAAAGGAAACAATTCTATCTCCTTTTAAACATCTTTTGGCAAATTCAAGAATAGGTGTTCCTCCGCCTACCGTTCCACTAAATTTAAAACTTATTCCATTAAAGTTAGCTAATTCAATAAGAGATGAAAAAGCTACTGATAATGGTCCTTTATTAACTGTTATGACATTTTTACCATATTTCATTGCTGAAGTTATATGGGATAAACCTGGTTCACCATCTTTTAAATTAGTTGGAGTTAATTCCATAACTATTTCTGCGTCGATATTTTCGATTATTTGTAAAGGCTCTAATTTTGATTTGTTATTATTATTATTATGATATTCTCCAACTGTTCCTTTATTCTTTTTTATTTCCAAAAGCCTTTGTATATCTAAACCAGATGTATCTATTGCAGAACCTTTGTTGTCAACACATGCTACTATTCTAGGCTTCATTCCATATAAATTGTACAAGTCTACTAATTTAGAAAGTAACAGTTTGGTAAAACTCTGACCTACAACACCATATCCAATTAATATAATTCTCATTCCTAAATAACAATATGATAAATAATGATATACTTATATTTTATAACCAAAAGTGTTAGAGTTATTTTAATCGAATTATAGATAGTTTAAATAAAGAATTTTTTGATTGATCTATCTAGTGAAATAAATTCTACATTGTAATTCTTTTCTCAATCTTTAAAAGATAGTCTCTTTAGTATTAAGAATAACGTAAGATAATAAACATATAACTTGTATATCTATGAGGATCAAGATAGAGGCGGATTAATTTAATTGCTTGAACTCTTTATCATTCTCATAATAATAGGATTTGGAGCAGGAATTCTAGGTTCACTAATAGGAGTAGGAGGTGGAATAATAATAACTCCTGCATTGACATATATGGGTTTTCCTCCATCTGTTATTGCAAGTTCTAGTTTAATTGCAGTATTTGCTACTAGTATTTCATCTACATTAACATATGTAAGTAAAAAATATGTTAATTATTGGTTAGGAATAAAATTAGCTTTGCCAGCTATTCCAGGTTCAATCATTGGAGGGATTTTTACTAATTTCGTATTGTTAGAAGACTTTAAAATTTATTTTGCTATTTTATTAATATCAGTTGGAATATATATATTAATTAAAAATAAAATTATTAGTAGAACTATAGTTACAATTCCTAAGCCTCTTTTATACTCAGTTTTAATTTTTGGAAATTTCGGTGCAGGCATTATATCAAGTTTTTTTGGAGTTGGTGGTGGAATTATTTTTGTACCTATTCTAGTTATAATTTATAAAATGAAAATGATTAATGCGAGTCCCACTGCCCAATTTACACTTTTGATAAGTACAATGACAGGATTAATTACTCATATAATGTTAGAACATCCAGAGTATAGTTATGGTATTTTACTAGCTCTTGGGTCCTTTTTTGGTGCCCAAATAGGTTCAAGATCAATTCAGCGTATAAATGAAAATATTTTGAGCAAAATTTTGTCTTTTTCTTTAATAATTATTGCAATTAATTTAATAATAGATTACCTTAAGAAATTTTAGGTTACAAGTTATTTTTGAAATTTGTTCCATTCATGATAAGTTGAATTATTAGTCATCTTTTCATTTGTCTTGAGAGAATTTAATTGTTGTATGTATTGATTTTTTGAATCTTTATGATTTTGAGTTTTAATATGGTTCTCAATGTCGTTAGATTCAATTAACAAATTACAAATATTACAAAGATATTTTTCATCCATAAAGAGGTTTACATATTTATTAAATATATCGTTTTACTATAAATTAATAATATTAAATGATTAACAAAGATGTAGGAAACAATTCCTTAAACAAATCTATGTGAAAGTTGGGAAAAGTTAAAATTCATCCCTATTTTAAATTCTATGATTAGGATTAGTTTAACATGAAATATCCAAAAGTTGTATTATCTGCTGATCGTACTTTAATGTCTCCTTATCGTGGAATATCTTTAGCATCTTTTTTTGGTTGTGCTCCCGCATTGGATTTCAACAGAACTAAAGATTCATTCTGGTATTACATTTTAAAGAATCAAGTAACCCCTAGAATTCTCTTTGATTTCATTTGTAAACCTATAGGGCATACAAATGGTATAGCGGACTATGCTCCATATGGGTTAAGAAAAATAGAATCCTCTCTTCTCAGAGATGGTTATAAGCCAGAGGATGTTGTAGTTGCACATCCTGATTATATAGATCGTTTTATTGGCCCTGAGACTGAAGTTGTAGGTACATATGAGATGGATCCCTTAGGTATGGGTCCGGTTACTATGACTTTTACATTTGGAAGGAAGATGATGTCTTATGATGAATTTTATAACAGAGAATTGCATATGCGTATAAATGCTGCTAAAACTAAGAATGGTAGTAAAGCAAAGGTAATAGTTGGTGCTTCAGGTACTTGGCAATATAACTACGACCCTGCTAAAATAGAAGAATATGGAATTTATGGTATTGTTGAAGGAGATCTTGGAGGAATAGGGCCAGAAATAGATGGAGCAGGAGCAAGATTTTTTGATGCAGTAATTAACGGAGATTTAGAAACTGCAAATCCTTTTAAAAAAAGTGAATTTAAAGTTGAAATTAAAGAATTTCTCAAAAGCGATCGAAAATATCATGGACGATTTTTTCATTATTCAGATGAGCCATCTGTAGATGAGATACCAAATATAGTTAAACCTAGTATGCATGGAATGATTGAAGTTATGCGAGGTTGCGGACGTGGTTGCAAATTCTGCGATGTTACTTTACGTCCATTAAGATATTATCCGATAGAAAAAGTACAAAAAGAAATAGAGATTAACATGAAATACGGTGGTCTTAAAAATGCATGGATCCAGAGTGATGATATATTTGTTTATGGTCTAAATCCCAGAACTACGAAAAATATGGCCCCTAATAGAGAAGCAATTGAAGAGCTCTTTAAAGGAATTATGGATACAGGAATAGAACATACTAATCCCACACATGGAACCTTGGCAGGTGCTATAGCTGATGAAAGACTCGTTTCGAATGTTTCAAAGATAATTAAATCTGGGCCTAATAACTTCATTGGCATACAATGTGGACTTGAAACAGGTAGCATAAGATTAATCGGAAAATATGCTGATAGAAAATTAGCACCATTTAAACCTGCTGAATGGCATTGGGTAGTTAAAGAAGGTGTTAAAACATTAAATGAACATTATTGGGTTCCTGCATTTACTTTGATTATGGGATTGGATAATGATGAGACTATGGATGATAGCTGGGAAACAATTAGACTCATTCATGAACTAGAAACAGAACAACCCGACTCTAAATTTACCGTAACTCCTCTTACATTTGTTCCTATTGGATTACTGGAAAAGTCTAACTTCTTTGACATTGGGAATACAATGGATCCAGGAAAATTAGCCGTAATGTACAAGACATGGCAGCACAATTTTAAGCATGGGATACAAAAGTTTATGTCAAAAGTAGGTAGAGACAATACCATCAAAAATACTTTCTTCTCCACATTGGCAAGAACATTAGGTGGAATACCACTTTCCTCAATGGAGAAATTTGCAAGGAGTAAAGGACCTGAACATGAAAATGCTATTGAAAAAGTTAAAGCTAACTATTGGTAAATCAAAAAGTATTTAGGGAAATAAATTTATAAAACTATTAAATTTATTTTTTAGCTCCAGTATTTCTATTTTTTAACCTCATATTTTGACTATGGCATTTTCTGCATCTTTCAGAAGAAATAGGGTTTCTACCTCCACATTTAAAACATATCTTGTAAAATAATCTTCGCTGTTGTGCTATTTGTTTTTTGGTAGCATCAGTTATTGGCATAATAATGAAGAAAATTCTATGTTATTTGTATTTTTCTTTTGAATATTATTATTGATCAATTTATTCGATTATCTGACTTTAATTATTGATGTAATTCATATTAGATTCAGAAAGGACCACCTGATATTATGTACAAGGCAATTATTTTATTACTACTGGCATGAAATGAATGACGAACATTTTTTGGAATATAAATTATTTTTCCCGGCTGAACATTATTTTTAATTCCTTCTATCTCTATTGTTCCATTTCCACTTATTATATAGTAAATTTCATCACCTGAATGAGGTTGTTGAGTATCTTTTTGATCTTTATTTAAATTTATTATACCCACTTCCATAGTTTCTAGGTTCAAAAAATTATGAAAGTATTGTGAATTGGACACTGGTGAGATTACTTTTTCTAAATCAAAAATTTGATAATTCATAAGTATTAAATGGGAATTCTTAATAGCATATAAAATTATTTACTTTCCCAGATTTTATTATTTATTTATTGTATGAATTTTGTATTACTATGATGAAAAAGTTGATAAAATACTTACAATTTATTTTAAAGTAATTATGGTGAAGAATATATTAAACAAAAATTTATAATTTGTTTAACAGGAATGCCCGGTGCGGGAAAATCTACAGTAGCAGAAGCAATAAAAGATGAAGGTTTTATTTTAATAAATATGGGAGATTGTATTAGAATGGAAGCTAACAGAAAAAACTTAGAATTAAATGATAAAAATTTAGGAATTCTAATGTTAAATTTAAGAAAGCAACATGGTCCAGGTGCAATAGCTCAACTCGTAATTAATCAAATAAACGAAAAATATTATGATTCCCCATTTGATAAATTTATAATTGACGGTATAAGGAGTATCTACGAAATAGAATTACTAAAAACAATAGGAATAGTAAAAATTCTAGCAATCCATGGATCTGTTTTAACTAGATTTAGACACTTAAAAAATAGATCTAGACTTGATGCTCCTTCTAGTCTTGAGGATTGTTTAATCAGAGATAAAAGAGAATTATCTGTTGGAGTAAGTGAAGCAATAGCATTTGCAGATGAAATGATATCTAATAACGAAATAACTATAGAACAGTTAAAGAAAAAGGCAAAATCTATAGCAAAAAAATGGATATCTTCATTAAGTGGATAAAGTATTACAAAAAATATTAGAAAAACAAAATTTCCGAATTTACAAATAGAAATAGAAGTATCTTGTACAGTTAATCCTACAGAATCTTATGATATAATAATCAAGGGTATTAATTCACTTTTACAAGGAATAAATTTAGAATTTAAGTATGGAGATCGTATTATAGGTAAATCTACGAATTTAGAACTTCTAAATATAATTTATAATCAAGCTCGTGATAGATATATCACTTCTGTATTACGTAGATTATTATTTTCTAATTTATACGAATCTTCTACTTGGTTTTATATTAACAAGCAGGTAGCAACTAAAGGAGTCATGGTATTGGTTGAAGATGAATCTGAATCTCCTCTTGGGCCTATTCGTATTGATTTAAAGAGTAATAATATTGAAAGAGTTATTGAATGGTTATGTCCAGAATAAATATTAAGAATACAAATATGATACAATTCCAAAAAATATTTTATTTCATACTTTTATTATTAGTTTATACTTATAATAAGGTATCTTTGCAATCATGATAATTCTAATATATTTATGTAAATCATTATACCACATGAATTAATTCTGATACTTCTCTTTTTGGTTTAGGTTGTAAAAGCTTTTTTGGATAACCAATACACAGAATAGATGATGGAATAAGATCAGTATTTATTGCTTCCATGACTTTTTTTTCATCAATCATTCCTATCCAAATGGAACTAAGACCAAGCGAATGAGCTGCTAATTGTGAATATGCTGCAGCTAGTGTGGCATCCTGAATTGAAAATTTCTTTAATATATTTGGTGCAAAATTCATTTTAACTCTAGTTGGATTCATACAAAATACCAATACTAGAGGAGCATTTACATATGGTTGTTTATTTGCTGCATTAACCAATTTTAACTTTATATCAGAAGTTTTAATATGAAATATTTCAAATCCTTGAAATCCTCCTGCTGTAGGTGCAGTATCGGCAGCAGCAAAAATTATTTCTAATTTCCAGTCTTCTATTTCTCTTGCTTCAAATTTTCTTTGTGAACGTCTATTTAGCATTATATTGTAAATATTAGTATTTAAAATTTCTTCTAAGTCTAACTCTTGCGTTTCCTTATCTTTTTTTGGGTATAGCCTATCTTGTGGTTTAGTTTCTTTAAATAGTCTGTTTAATATATCATTTGGGGTAGACATATTCTTACAATCTTCCTCTTATTAGAAAACTTTTCTAAAATAAAATTAATTTATTTATTACAAGTCCTTTATTTTTAGCTAGATATTCTCTATTTAAATATGGACAATTATCTCCGTGTGTCTTCCATTTAAAAAGATCCTTTTCTAATTAATCTCTTTATATTAAACTCAATTCTTTTTTTGATTAAATTTAGGTTTTTTTGTATCTCTGACTTGATATTATCTTCTATATTGCAAGAAATTCAATGGTTAAACTTTGCCATAAAAATTTTGGTAATTAGATATGCATTATAATAAAATGTTAACGGAGGCTCATATTAAATTTTACTTATTCTTACATTGTAATTTTTATTTGCTATCTGATCTATTGTCTTAAATATCCATATGTTTATATAAACACCAAAATTTTGTTAATAATATTATTATAATTCGTTTTTAATTTTATATTTCCTTAGTAATATATCTATATTAATTAAATTATGTTTTTTATTAGGTTTTAATGTAAAAAAACTCTATGATTATAGCTTTAAATTAGTTATTGTTTTTGTTATTGGAAATGTTTAACCATTGGTAATCCTCATATCTAATTTATTGTTCTTGATCATGATTAAATATTAAGTATCAATTAGTTTTTAGCAAAATATTTTCAACAATATCAAATTTCTAATCTATCTAATTATAGAATCAAGTTAAAAACTATAACTCTTAAATTAATGCTTTGTATAATTTTTATCATTGCGGGCTCGTAGCGCAGACCAGAAGGGCGTATAATGGATAGCGCGGACGCCTCCTAAGCGTCAGGCCGAGGGTTCAAATCCCTCCGGGCCCGAGGTATATATGCATCTTTATTAGGCCTAGCAATTATGATATTATTAAGACGGAAACATTGAGGAAAGTAACTATTCAGCAAAATAATAATATTCATTACAATAATAATTCCAATTTAAAAATATCTTCTTATTCTCGTTTTATTTATGCTCTTAATGCTCTATTACATTACAAAAAAGTTATTAGTATTTTTTTCATATTCCTTTTTGTCCTTTACAATATTTATAATATCTTTAATCATTAAGTCGGAGAAAATTCTCTATTTAGATTGCCAATTCAAAATATACAAGGACAATTGCAACAACAACAAACAGATTATGTAAAACATGAGTATCAAAGTGATTTTATAAAGGAATTTGAAATACCTATTATTAATAATGAAATAGGGTTAAAGGGAATAACTACGGATTCAGAAAATAATGTTTGGCTTTATCATAATACTAATACCTCCAGTGAAATTATAGAATTTAATCCTGTAAATAAAACATTTACAAAATACCCAATTGCTAAAAAAACAAATGTAGATAATGCTATAACAAATTTAGCAGGTGGACAATTAATATTTGATAAAACAAGAAATTTGGTTTGGTTTAGTGATGCTAGAACTAACACTTTAGGAAAATTAAATATAACAGATAAACAAATTGATCTCTATAATATTCCTACAAGTAATTCTGGCATAATGGGAATAACGTTATCTCCAGATAATAAAAGCATATGGTTTGCAGAATTAATCGGAAACAACATAGGCAATTTCGAAATTGAATCAAACAATATTTTTGAGTATCCAACTGGCGAAGATACTGGACCCACTTTGCTAACTTTTGATAATGAAGGTTTCTTGTGGAGTTCACTATCTTATTCAAGTGAACTATTACGTGTTGATCCATCAATGGTTATTCCTGGAATTGAACAGAACGGAATGCTCAGAATTAAATTGGCACAACCAGATATCCTTTCACCATTTGGAATAGCCGTTATCAGTAATAATAAAAATAATGATAATGAGAAAAATAAAACCAATACTTTATTTGTATCAGATCATGGCTCAAGTAGAATAATAGCCATTCCAATCTATAACCAAAATATTTTAAATGAAGAAATTCAAAACTATACTTCTTTCTGGACTTCGCCTTCCAAATATGTCCCAAATACTCTCCCCAGTGAAATTGTTTCTGACAAAGAAGGAAATATTTATTTTGCTGAACATGGAGGAAATAGAATTGCAAAATTTTCACCATATACTAAAACAATGATAGAATATGAAATACCAACTAGACCACTTGCTACAACCGTCTTTATCTCGTTATCAAATGATAATACAAAAGTGTGGTTTACTGAATGGGCGTCAAATAAAATAGGTTCTGTAAATATTACAGATCAAATTCCATTCAAAATGTTATTCACAAATGAAAGTTTAAGTAACAAACCTATAACTTTCAAAAATAACACTTCATCATATCAGACTAACATATCATTAATAAGAAATAATTTCTCCTTTACTAATCAAAATCAAGAAAATTTATCATTAAATAACATATCTTTATCTGTTGCCGGAATGACAGACAGTGGACCAAAAGGAATAACCTATTCATTTAATCCCCAAAGAATGAATTTAACTGAAAGTAATAAAGAAAATTCATTATTAAAACTCAATATGGTAAATGATGATGATCTAATAAGGTCAGAAAATAATACCCTAATGATTATTGCTAGTGTCTTTGATAAGGATAATTTAACTACATCAATATTACAACCCTTGCCAATTTCTATTATAAAATTAGATGATTCTTATGATGGTTCTTTACCGTTTCCTTCTTCTACTTTAGAAGAAACAACTACTAATTTCAAAAATTATGATGCTTTAAGAAATTCAAATACATCATCAGAAATTAATTTAATTGATATTATAAAATATCTATCATTATCAATAGCAATATTATTGATAGGTTTTATAGTATATAAAAGAATAAAAAATAGAATTGTAACAAAGGAAAAATGATTATTCAAAATAAACAATGATTAGATAGTTTTATGGAGACTCTCTTATTATGATTTCAAATTAAGAATGAATCTACATACACATTAATTCGTAGTTATTCTGTACAAGTATTGTATTAGTTATTGCAATAAAGACATGAGGTTTATATTATATTCTACATTTGCCTTTTGGTAATGAATACTAACCTCATGACAGTAATAGGAATGGTCCTTATTTTTACAATGGGATTTTGGTCATTGTCTCATTTGTTACTACCTGGAGTAACAGCACAAACTCAAACCACAGCAACAACATCAACAACACTATTGTCAAACGTTATGCAAAGTAATGACAACAACTTGACTGCTACTTTGGGCGATTTAATTATAGATGGAGTGGATAAAACCATTGTAAATAGAGTTTTAGATGTAAATGGACCTATACTAGAAAAGTCTTATACAGGAAATGCTACCATAATGGATAACATAAGTGCCGCTTATTTTGGAACCTTAACTACTCATCCTAGATCTGAAGGATTTACATATTCTGAAGGAAAAGCAGTAATAATAACAGAAGATGGTGAAATGATTACTCATACATCTCAAGGAATAGGAGAATTTGATATCCAAACAGGAAAGATAAAAAATCATGGTTCTACATTCTTTAGCACCAACTCCACAGGAGGTAAACTAGGCTTTTTAAACAATATGGTAGGTATATGGGTTGACGAGATAGATCCTGTAACTGGAATTGCTCATTCCAAAACATGGTTACTAGAATAAATAGACTCAAAATAAATAAAGATAACCAAATAAGACCAAATAAGATTGGTTAATTAATTCTATTTAGTCAATACCAACAATAAGCAATAATAAAAATGTCATAGCCCTCTACCTAAGAACCCAAGAGAGAAGACTAGACAATTATTTTGTTTCAAATTATTAATATATAACTTTAAACTAATTACCTTTATTCAGAGGAAGCACTGTATATGTATCACCATAGCCTTCTACAACATTTTTGTTCCTGATTGACTACTCTCTATGGGTTTATGGCTTTATAAAAAGTAAGAATATTGTTATATCATTTATTTTCTTTCTAATTGTTGTATTCTTTCACTTAAACTAATAATGATCAGCAAAAGAGTTAAGGCTTCTTTTACCTATCATTATCTATCCATAACTATTTGGTTATTCTAAATGGAACCCGTGATATTAACTACGAGGTTCAAATCCCACTCCCGGCGCTTATTTCCAGGGTTCTACCAATAATTATAAAAAGAGATTTTGCTGATGGATACATGATTTCCGTAAATTGGTACAAACAACTGAAGATAAAATAGAATGCTACAACTTTTTATAAGAACTAATATATTTACAATTTAAGAATATGGATTTTAAGAACATAGGAAATCAAATTCTGAATCTTGATCCTGATGTACGTTTTGTAACCATAATTGATATTAACGATAATAAGTTTCTTTTTTCTCAACATAGACCTGGAGTGACAAATCTACTTTCAAAGGAAGAAAGCGACCAATCTCTTCAATTTACTCTTAGTGCTTGGAAAATACGTAATACTCTACAAAAACAGATTGGAAAAGGAAAGTTTGTACTTGCAGAATATGAAAAGATTAAACGTATTAGTATGCCTTTTGATGATAATCATTTGCTTTACATAACTACTGAGGTTGGATGTAATGCTATTAATCTGATTGAAAAGATTAATAAGTTACGATTGTGAATTGAGAAAAATATCAATTTAAAAAGAATTTAGGTTTTACTATGAAAAGATATCAATCTGGTTGTCCACCAATACAGGCACAATAACCAAATTCATCTATTCTTGTATTACAAAAATTACAATATCCAACTTTAGTATAATCCACATCAATAGCATATTTTCCAAAATTCTTAAAATGATCATCCAATTCATTTGAAACATTCTCGATAGAAAGATCATGAGTATCCTCATTCATATTACATACTGTATTAGTATCGTGAACATAATTAAAAAATATTGTGGCATACTACTAGCATTTTAAAGGCTAGGATAAAGATCTAATTAATCTAATCAATAAGAAAAATTGCAAGAATAGATCGAAAAAAATAAGCCACCAAAACAACAACTTAAATCACAACTACAACAACAAA
>DASVFI010000242.1:0-2667 GCA_036380115.1 Nitrososphaeraceae archaeon
GCTTGATTCCAATATAGTAAAAACGAAATCTATATAGAAACAATATATAGTTTTTATAAATCTTATAATTATATATATATACCATCATGAACAATAATAAAAAAAATCATTTAACAATAATTAACAATAAATCAACAATAACCCCAAAAATATATACTCTTAATAATTTACAACACGTAGCAAAATGGAAAGATCCAAGGTTGGAACTTATAGAGATTCCAAAAGGATTGATTGAAGTTTTGCAAAATTCTGGTTTTACAATGGAAAAAATATTAGATAGTGAACCTTCCGTGATTGCAGAAGAACTAGGAATTGACTCGTATGTTGGTGAAATAATATTTAAAGAGACAAGTAAGACAATTAACAAAATAAATCCTCCTGATTTGTTATTGATTAACTAATAAAAAATATTTTTTACTTATAATTTTTTGACTTAATAATATTACTAATTAAAAAACTATAGATTGCAGATATAAATAATCTTAAATATTTTGATAGTGTTATACTATTCAACAATTAGCCATATCTATTAATTAATTCCATAGCCTTCTAAATTGTTCCCAAGCGGAGGGCTATGGTTTTTATTAATAAAATAATTTACATGGAATTGCTAAATAATTTGTTGATAATATTTATGAACCTCCAGAAAAAATCGTCTAATTACATCCTATGGTCATAGCCTCACCAACGGACTAGATGTATTCATCATAGGCTATGGCATTTTACAATATGGTGTTTATATAAAATGTATAACAATGAATCATACTTATATGTTATCAAGTAATTCTACTTCTACCAGGGCTACTACTAGATACAATCCAAAAGATATTGTTAAAAAACAAGCAAGAGGATCAGATGGTGGTCATATAGGTAAAATTAAAGAAATTAGTCAGGACTATGTGATTACACAAAAAAAGTACTATCGACAAAGATAAATTTTATTTTGGATATGTTAAATCCTGCTTTTTACTATCATCATCTCTAGGACCATGGTAATATCCAGGATATGCTTCTTCGTCAATTTTTTCTAATGGCTCGCCAGTTGGTAATGGTGAATTCCTATCTACCTTAAATGAAAATAATTCTGGGAAATTCTTTTTTGTAATAATATTTCTTCCTACTGCAAGTATCTCCGATTTAGGAATATCAAATCTCTCATTTCCATATCCAAAGACTACTATTTTATCATCTGTTTCTTTCATAACATGCCCAACGTGATCTTCATTTTCTGTTCTTACTCCTTTATTGAATAATGAATGTGGATACTTGCCTTCATATGTGCCTAAATCAGTATCATTATTCGATTTCCACGGATCTCTCCGGCTAGTAGGAAGTGGATCATTTCGATTAACACTGTATTTACTTTGAATTTCTGAAAATGGTAGCCCGATAAGAACATTAGCACCAACTTGTTGAATTTCTGCGATGGGGATATCATATCTTTTATTTTTTCCGCCAAATATGATAATCTTATCTGGTGTTTCTCTAACTACATGCCCTAAGTTTGGTTCATCTAATGCCTTGACTCCTTTGTTAAAGTATTTTCCTGATACCAATAGAAATAGATTGTAATTATTCTAATTAAAGATTAGATACTTTAAGAAACATTGATGAAGTTTGATCTTGGGATATTGAACTTCAAGAAGTCAAAGGCAATAATATGCAAAGGCTAAAAGATGAATATATCTCTCTTACTTTTTTTGTTATGTAGAACTATTTGAAAGAACCTCTATTTAGTTCGTATAAATAAATGTTGTAATTCTTACACTTGAATGTGTAAATATTTCATAAAAAATATGAATTTTTAACAAGTTTTATGATTATCATAATAATACTTTAACCGTCTTTAAATAACCAGTTTAGTAAAGATGTATATGAACAATAATAATATAAAAACAATAGTTGTCTGTGAATCCTTTGGAAACAGCATTTGTGAATGTGGTTTCTGTTGTAATGACGGATAATAAAAGAAAGAAAGAACACAGTATACAGAAAATGAATAGATAAGTAATATAATTTAAAATTTATTATTTATGAAGATTCTTCAAATCTTATTTCTAAATACTACTAATTCTATAATCTTTCACCTAGTTTGAGACTAAAACGGCTATGTTAACAATTGTCTGTAATTCTAATTACCTCTATTGTTATTTCATTAGATAGAGTAGATTTGCATCATACTAAAGGTAAACGAATATTGATAACAAATGATGATGGTAATGATCAATATATCTAAGTTACTAAAATTATATTATTTTTAGAATGTAACGAATATAAAAAGAAATAAGTGATCTATATAACAGTAATTAAAAATTCGATTTTATTAATAGACGATGAATTAGATATTACTCTTACGATAAAGGGCATGTTAGAAGATGCTGGATTTAAAGTAGATTCATTTAACGACCCTATTTTAGCATTGGATAATTACAAAGCCAATTTTTACGATTTAATAATTCTTGACATATTGATGCCGAAAATGAATGGATTTGAATTATACGTCAATATAAGAGAAAAAGATCATAAAGTAAAAGTTTGCTTTTTAACCGCAAGTGAATTTTACTATGAAAAGTTTAGAAAAAAATATTCTTCTCAGTTGGTTAAACTACTTGATAAAGAGTTTTTTATTCAAAAACCAATCAAAAATGAAGATTTAATTAAATATGT
>DASVFI010000243.1:0-2717 GCA_036380115.1 Nitrososphaeraceae archaeon
TGAACCTTCCTCATTCTTAGAACCAGATAATGATTCCGATTCTTTTACAATATCCTGAGGCCATGCTTGTTTTATATTGTCTGGATTGGTATAGTATTCGAATACTTTGTCAACTGGAGCATTAATATCTATTTCATATTGGATTGTTGCCATGAGAAAAAGCGTATTTTATTATAGATAAACATTATATTATCATCATCATTGTTTTAGGCACTAGTTAATCAACATTAAATTTACATGGTTTGAGGAGCATAAATATCTTATAATATGCTTTAAGATAAAATCAAAAATAGAATAGAAATAATAATTCTTGTTGGTTTAATCCTTAGAGGGCTATGATTAAATAATTACAACTATTGAAAAAATTTATCTCCAATTTATAAATTATATATTTTCGTTATAAAACCACCTTTCCTAGTCACAAAAAAAGCCACTATGCACTACATAGCCTTCTAATAAGTAATCCATCAATCATATACAATATAGAAGGCTATGGTTTCTTCTGTATTATCAATCATTTAGTAAAATTTGGAGAATGATATTAATTAATCAAGAGATTGAAAATGTGATATTTATAATTTTTTTCTATCCATTCTGGTACTACAATTTTCATTGTTGATAAAGAGTATAAATTAATATTATTTTCTAATGTATTAGCGAATTTTCATTACTTTAATATCCTTTTGTAATATAATTTATTAAATCTAAAGTCATGTTTTCCCTTATTTGAAGGTGCAAAAGAAATTCAGGACTTGGAAAATATGATATTATCCGTATTACATCGAGTACAAGACATGACCTTCAATTCATTAAGGGAATTGTAGGTATTAACTCAAATGTTTCTGACGGGGATGTTGTTGAAACTCTTGTGAAAATATTCAAGCAAAAAAAGATTGGTCAACTAGTAGATGGCAAAAATTACAATATACCATTAGACAGTGATTTAGTTTCTTTAATGACAAGGATGCTCAACGCACTATAAAGGAATATGAATATTTATTAAATGAAAAAGTACATTGGACAATTATATTAAGTATTTGGATACTGCTTGCCAAATAGCAAAAATAAGGTCCAGGTAATAGAGATTGCAAGAAATAAGAATAATAAGAAAGATGAATCTTCAATTAATTTATTAGATTAATATGGTTGAAGATTGGGACAAAGATGATGCTATAAAAGACCCACGAACATATCAAACAGAGGAAGACAGTTTAATAGCAATATATCATATGATGGAAAAATACCGCAAAGTTAAAGGAATCAAGTTGAATCCATCATCAATGTCACACTCTACAGATGCTCTAATTGATTCATTTCTGAAGACTATGTTTTATGATAAGGAGTTTCATAAATTTGTGTTAGAAAAATACGGATTTACTATCCATTATGATGAAGAAAATGATACATTTTATATGACAAATCAATAATTAATTAATTAATTAATCTATATTTTAGTGATATTTTAATTATTGTTTATTTCTTTTGTAAACTTTAGATTATAGAGATTGTATAAAACAAAGATAAAAAAATACAAAAACAACAGAATCCATTGCAAATCTATTAGATTAAATATAAATAGAGAAATAGAAATTCAATCTTTAAATAAAACAAAAAAAGATATACTAGTAATCAGAGTTTACTGAAATCATAATTATATATATAATGTAAAAATGTTTTATTCAATTTTTACTTTTCACTTTCTTTTTTATTCTAATTTATAAATCTGATTAGCATAAAGTTTCATTTGATACTATGGTAAACATAGAAAAAGAAGAAAACAAAAATAAACAAACTAATAATAGTATAAAAGAAGGTACAAATAAATTCTTATACAATCAAAGACAACAGTTAGAAAATACAACATCCACTATTTCAGAAACAACAAATAGATTCAATGAAAATGTCAATGAATACCAAAGATCAAATAAAGAGATCATTGAAAAAAGCATCGATACAGCAAACAGATACCAACAAGAAACTATCAACACCACACAATCAATCTTAAACAATTATGTAGAATTGCAAAAGAATATTGCTAATACATCTCAATCAGTATTTTCAAGATTTATTAACGATACATCCAACTCTTACTGGAACAATTTTACATCTCCACAACAATATACAGATGCATATAATAAGACTAATCAAACTATCACAGACAATACAATAAACTGTACACAAAGAGTAAATGACTTTGCAGTAGCATCTACCGAATCTTTTAACAAATCAATAGAAATTGCACAACAATACTATAATGAGGCTGTTCAAAACTACCTTAACTTTGTAAACAAAATCGGAAGATCTTATTCCAACCAATAAATATTTTTTATTTTTTTTATTTATTTTAGAGATTTTATAATGTATTCAATTTTATTAATAGACGATGAATTAGATATTACTCTTACGATAAAGGGCATGTTAGAAGATGCTGGATTTAAAGTAGATTCATTTAACGACCCTATTTTAGCATTGGATAATTATAAAGCCAATTTTTACGATTTAATAATTCTTGACATATTGATGCCGAAAATGAATGGATTTGAATTATACGTCAAAATAAGAGAAAAAGATCCTACAGTAAAAGTTTGCTTTTTAACCGCAAGTGAATTTTACTATGAAAAGTTTAGAAAAAAATATTCTTCTCAGTTGGTTAAACTACTTGATAAAGAGTTTTTTATTCAAAAACCAATCAAAAATGAAGATTTAATTAAATATGT
>DASVFI010000244.1:0-2668 GCA_036380115.1 Nitrososphaeraceae archaeon
GAAAAAGAACAAAATAAAAGACTAGTAACTCAACAGAAAGAAGGGCCATTTAAATCTTGGACAAGTAGACAAGAATTTAATCAAGGTAATGGACAAGGTACTACTCATATAAGACATGTTATTGATTTTGAATTACCAACAACAGGTAAAATTGCCAATTTCCTTTCAGGAGACCAGGCAAAGAATAAGATACAACAGGGTTTACAGCAATCAGCCCAAACAGTAAAGCAAAAACTAGAATCAGCATAAATTAGTAGTAGAGAATCAATAAAAAATTTCTAAAATAATAATTCCTACCATTTTTTATTACAATATAAAATCATTTAATTAAAATTTTATTATAATATATTATTCAATTAATAACTATATTAATAATCTAATTAAAGGTAATATATTTCTATTTTAAAAAATAGATAGATAGATATCAAATTTAATATTATATCTAATTGGCTAAGTTATAGTAAATAAATACTCAATTGATAAAATAAATGTGTTGAACTTTATAACAATATAATTCATCTACACATTCATTTGATTCATTAGGAGTAGAATTCTGCATGTAATAGGAGGATTTTACTATCACCTTGTATATTGCTTTTATTATTAGAAACTTATTTTAAAATTGTTGAAAATTCAGCAATACACGAACAATCAATTTCATCTATCACGGAGGCTTCAAGTGTAATATCGATTCTAAAAATGGACTCTATTATTATAACAAATAACAATTAAATCTTATGATCATCTAATTTTATTATCTAATAATACATCTTTATCATTCATATATCCCATTAACAATGACACTGTTATTAGCCTGGAATATTCATAATATAATATTTATAATATTCTATTAGTTCTACGTCAGATAATTTGATAGAATTGATATTGATAAAAAAGTACTACTTTCCAATAGCTAAAAAAACATTACTTAGTTTCTCTGTATTAAATTAAATCTGCTGTTTTACAAGTGGGCGAAAGAGGCTACGACAACACCCACTTAACGCAATACAGATAGTCTTAAATTATAGTAATTCGTAGAATAGAAAATTTGTTCGATACTACTCTTAAAAAGTAAAAAGAGTTGATGAATAATCATAAAATTGTTTGAAAGTTATAACCGGTTTTGATAGCTCCAATAGACAAAGAATTGACAGAACAGAAACTGATATGTTTAATTATAACCATCCAAAATGAAATAATATCGATTTCATATTATAATAGGATAATAAATTCAATAGAAAGACAAAGTAAGTTCTGATTTAGAGATTTAATAACAAAATTATCTTCAATTAATGCTGAACTTCAACAGTTGAAAATGAAATTATCAGCATCCAGAAATCAGACTATACAAAAGAGAATAAAGTTTTAATAAAATTCTCAAAGAAGAGATAAATACACTAATTTGGACTCTACGAAAAATTAAAAGTTTTTAGAAGTGCAAACACAATCTCCTTGGACGCTTAAACTTTTTTCTTCAAATTTTTCAGCAAGCGCAATGAGAGAGAGCGGGTCTCAATCTCATCATAGGTAACTGTAATTTTTCTATTACTAACTTTAATTTAGGATTACAAAATACGACCAACAACTAGGATAATGGTAATAACGGTTTAATCACCTTATCCATTCTATTTTTGGTATTGCAAATTTTATATAGGAATATATGATGTTATTCTTATGGTACAAATTGATATTAAATCAATTATTTTATCTGCAACAACTATGGCGACAATTCTAACTTTGACATTACTAAGTCTTAGTATGAATGGATTTAGTCAAACTATAAAGACGCCAGATTTTCAATCTGATTCTAACATAGATAAAATGGAAATAAATGATAATAATACTCAAGCTGAACTTGCTACGAAAATTCAACTAGAACCACATGAAAATGAATATCTTGATGATTATTATCAGGTTTCTGACTTTGTATTTGTGCTTAGTAATTCAAGTCAATTATGTCCTTCTGGTAATTGTGAGTATGACCTTGAAGGTGGAATTATGCAAGCCGAAAGAATTCCGGGTGAAAGATCGTTAGCAGGAAGAATAACCATCGACACAGGAGAATCCAAAACGATGTTGGAAGTGCGTGCTTCTTGGAAGACAGTAAAAGAACTTGAGAAAAATGGTGGAAATGTTAAAGTCATAAAAGGAATATTAGACTTAGGAACAAGTCAATTCAGTCCAGAAAACAAATACCAAATTAATGGTACACTTACAAAGAACGGTGAAAATTACCTATTAGAAGTAGAAGGAATAAAGTAGTTAATCTTATATTATTTTTGATATTAAAATTATCACTTATTCCAAAACAAATTTGACCTGAAAGACGACTTAGTAGTAGTCATTTCTTTTCCTTTAGCCATTATTTCTATACTAATAAAAAGAATTGAATATAGTAATTGAGGAATTGTATCCTACTATCTTTGATTTCTATTTATTCTTTATTTCTTTCCCAATATCAAATCTTTTGCCAATTCATATTCATAATCGCTCAATAGATTAGAATGACAATTTTTGCTGTGTCCAAGATCAATAAAATAATCTTGTGATTCTACACTTGATACAGATACCATACCATCATTAGGTATGGGAAGAGAAGAGAATCCTGATTGCTCACAACTAAGAAATAGCGTTAGCTGACAGTTTTCTAATTCAGGATTCCAATCAC